>JBBSSO010000375.1:0-3058 GCA_038241905.1 Cytophagales bacterium
CTGTTTTTGGCCTGTTTTCCTAAAAACAGGCCAAAAACAGACGACTTTTTAGATTTTACTATCACCATTCAACTTGCTAAGAAACTGAAATTAGAAACAGGGAGCAGGAAAAGATTCTTAGATCAAATTGATTCTTAAAGTAAAAGTAGCAAAACTGCGTAAACCGTTGTTCCCACTAAAAACGCTGAGAAACGACTTTTGCGCTCTTCGGGCAGCTCTTCTTTGAGCACATTGAGCACAATACCACCCGCCAAAAAAGCCAGTAGCAAGTCCATTGCGGCTTCTGAAAGCTCAATAGAAAGCCCCAGAAACCAGCCTGCCGCCAACGCAACTACCAGCAGCCACCTACCTTTAGCATTGTATCTTTCTTTATGGTGCTCTCTCAGGCCAAAATCATTTACCAGAAAATGCAAAGCCATGGTAAAAAGGTAGAAAAGCACCTTCTCCAAATCTTGCTCTTCTCTATGATGCAAAAGATACCCTATCAGAGCATTATACAAAGCAAATGACCCGATGTGAATCCAAAAAACGGGAGCGGTTGTTTCATCTACTTCGCCGTTGCCGCTAATTCGGGAGTTGATGGCTAGTCTTTCTAACCCATAAAACACAACCAGTCCTACCAAAGCCATCAAGTACATGTGGTGTTTCAGGAATGAAAGTCCCCAACCCTGCGCCGCCTGTTGCACGTGTTCTTGTCCTTCTTGCAACTCCGGGAAAAGCTGCAGAAAAACGTAGGCCACTGAAACGCCGCCGGCCGCAGAAAGCCAAATGCTACGCGGCACTCCATCCAGAAACTTCAATTTGTACCCAAAAAGGTGCACCAACATCAGTCCAATTAATGGCAAGAGCGTCAGAAGAAAAGTAGGCATAGGTAAGTAGGAAAGTGCTTTTTTTATACTCCATCCTTCGGCCAAAAGTTAAATAGCCGATGCTGTAGAGCATCGGCTATTTAACTTTTGTTTTTGCCCTGGTTTTCTAAAAAGAGGCCGAAAACGAATTACAAACCATCTTCCTCCTCGTCTTCTTCATCTTCTAAACTAAAACCGCCGCCGGAGAACATGCTGCTGAGCAAATCTTTGAACTGCAAACCAGAAGCCAATCGGTTTCTAGAAATTAGGCTGTATTCTGCCAGACCATGCAAGCAGAATTCCATAAAAAACAAATGCTCGGCCTCGTCTTTGGCTTCGGGCCGGAAATGCTTGACTACTTCAGACAAATCTGGCACCTCATGCAAGGCAGTTTTATAAGCTTCATCAGATGCATCATTGAGCAAATCTAGCGTGTGACCATCTGAAAACCAGGCCGTTATTTTTTTGTACGGGTTCTTTTCTTTCTGCTTTTTAAACTTGTCGGGGTCCGGAAAATAATTCAGAAATTGCGTCCGAATGGCTTTGCCCATTAACCGATACGCCACGCCGCCGGCTCCCTCCTGCTCGCCTTCATACACCAATTCCACTTTGCCGGTTACGGCTGGCACTGCCGCCAGAAAATCCGCAATGCGCACGTGGGTGGGCGTTTCTTGGTTCATTAAGCCACGTCTTTCTGCGGCGCTCACCACGCTTTCATACGCCGATATGGTGAGCCTAGCCGAAACGCCACTTTTAGCGTCAACATACTCGCTTTCACGGGCTTCAAAAGCAATTTGCTCTACCAAATCATGGATTAATTCATGGCTGATCACGCGCTCTTTCTGCGCCGGAGCAATCCGGGCTTCCTGCTTGGTAATGCGCTTGCCAATCTCCAACGTCTTGGGGTAATGCGTAATAATTTGGCTATCAATTCGGTCTTTGAGCGGCGTTACAATAGAACCGCGGTTCGTGTAATCTTCGGGGTTAGCCGTGAACACAAACTGAATATCTAGCGGCAACCTAATCTTGAAACCCCTAATTTGGATATCGCCTTCTTGCAAAATATTAAACAGAGAAACCTGAATACGCGCCTGCAAATCAGGGAGTTCATTGATGACAAAAATGCCCCGGTGCGCCCTCGGAATTAACCCGAAGTGAATCACGCGCTCATCTGAATAAGGCAATTTGAGCGTGGCCGCTTTAATAGGGTCGGCGTCGCCGATGAGGTCCGCGACGGAAACATCGGGCGTGGCCAGCTTCTCAGTGTAGCGCTCGTCCCGCGTCATCCAGCTGATGGGCGTTTGATCGCCGTGCAGAACTATTTGATCTTTGGCAAAACGCGAGAGTGGTTGCAGCGGATCATCGTTTAGCTCGGAACCGGCCACCACGGGCACCAATTCGTCTAATAAATCTACCAACAGCCGCGCAATACGGGTTTTGGCTTGGCCGCGCAAACCCAGCAGATTAATGTGGTGCTTGCTAAGAATGGCGCGTTGCAGGTCTGGAATTACGGTTTCATCATAGCCATAAATGCCCGGGAAAACCTCTTGACCGCTGCTCAGTTTTTGGATGAGGTTGGCGCGCAATTCTTCTTTCACCGAACGCGGCTCGTAGCCGGCGGCCTTCAATTGCCCTAACGTTTTAATCTTGTGCAGCTGGGCTGCGGGTATATCTTTGTAAAGCATTTTCTAAATTGCTGGTGGTTGTGAGTTTATTATTTCCTGTTTTAGGCCTGTTTTTGGAAAAAGAGGCCTAAAACAGGAATTTTGCTTAAATTTATTTTTTCAATGTGCTGCGCGATGAATAATTGCAAACTTTTAAATGCTCTTGCAATCGTGATTCTTTTGGTAGGCACCGGCTTGCGCATCTTTGATGTAATTGACCGACCAGTGCTGTATGTTTTTGTGGGCCTTGGTTTTTTGCTGAGCTTATTGGCGCGGTTCTTAGGCAAACGCCCCAAACAGCAAGACTAAAATCTTACGTTTTAGGCCTTCTTTTTGAAAAACAGACCGAAAACAGCTTTTGTACTTTCCTTAATTTTATCGCCACTTACATCCGCTTCTTCCGGTTACGGCCGTAATCTCTAAACACCAAATCGCCGAGGCCTTGTAGGCCGCTGTAGTAAGCTTGGCCGTTGTTTACTTGGGTAAACTCTTCCACAAATTCTTGCAAATACGGGTCAGAAGCAATCATGAACGTGGTAATCGGGA
>JBBSSO010000376.1:0-3042 GCA_038241905.1 Cytophagales bacterium
CATGAAATTTGCCTCAAACAATAAGTTTGACGGTATCAATATTTACCTAAACAACACTTCTGAGGGTGTGTTAGACCCGATTGCCAAGGTAGAGGAGTTCTTCAAGGCCATACCCGCCGCTTTACCCCCTGGGCCAAACGGTAAATTTTTCTACACGGCCTCTGTACCAGGTGGCTGGACGACCAGCTTACTCAGCGCCATTGCCAAAGTTCCAGAGATTGATTGGGTAAACGTGCAACCCTACCGCTATGAAAACTTGACGCCGGTTGCCCACTCTCCTTACTGGGGCGCTACAGCTTTGGTTGACACCTGGGTAGGATTCGGGATGCCGAAAGAGAAAATAGTGTTGGGCTTCCCTGCCTTTGGTTTGCATTACAAGATGCCCAAAGACGGCACAGCAGTCACTTGGGGCAACCTATGGCAATTTTCTACCTACGAGAGCTTTAGGAGCATCTTGCAAAGAGATGCCGCCGCTCACACCAAAAATATACTCCCTTTACAAGATGGCATTTTCTATGACGGACACCCCGCCATCAAAGACAAGGCGAAGTATGTCAAAGACCAGGGATTGGGCGGATTGATGATATGGAGCCTAGAAAGCGACACCAATGACCAAAGTAAATCATTGCTGAAAGCTGCCAACACGGCTTTGGGTAACTAACAGTTGCCTTGCAGAAGAATGGCAGACGTGCTGTTTTAGGCCTGACTTTACAAAAACTGGCCTAAAACAGCACGTAAATGCCTTACCATTTTAAGTAGCAGTTGCCGTGCAGAATACTATAAACAGTCACATCAAGGACTTATTGTCTTTAATGTGACAGGCTGCTATATACTTCTGTTATCAGTTCAACGAACCTGTATCAACGGCAACTGCTTCTTTTTACGCGGCCGCGAAACAAGCTCTTCATCCCCACAAGTAAAAATTTTAAAATAAATTGTATGAAAACTAAATGTTATTTGGTTTTACTGGCCACGCTTTTGTCTCTGCCCTATCTGGGCCAGGCGCAAAAGACAGATAAGCCAGCGCACACATTAGGCATAATTCCCCTGCCTGCAGAGATAATAAGCCATAACGGGTTTTATGCACTGCCTCAAAATATAAAAATATCGGCCAAGACGGCCGATGAAATTAATGTTGCCACCTTTATGGGAGAATGGCTAGGGCAATATGGCAAAAAGGTGAGCATTAGTCCGAGCAAGAACGCTGACATCATCCTGTCGTCGGCGGGTGGTTCGCTGAAAAAAGAGGCTTACGAACTTGATGTAACCGCCAAAAAGATTACCATAACGGCCTCCGGCGGTCCCGGATTGTTTTATGGCCTGCAAACCCTAATGCAATTGGTGCCAGCTACCGGAGACAAAGCAAACGTCCGGATTCCGCTGGTAACCGTCAAAGACCAGCCTGCGTTTGCCTGGCGGGGTTCCATGCTAGACGTTTCCCGGCATTTCTTCCCGGTTTCCTTCATCAAGAAATACATAGACTTCATTGCGGCTTACAAGCTTAACACCTTCCATTGGCACCTGACCGACGACCAGGGATGGCGCATAGAAATCAAGAAGTACCCCAAGCTTACTTCCGTCAGCGCCTTCCGGAAAGAAACCCTGATCGGGGCCCAGCAGCAAATGAAAAAACCCGATGATTTTAAGTATGACGGCACGCCCTACGGTGGATTTTACACCCAAGAAGAGATAAAGGACGTGGTGGCGTATGCCCAAAAAAGGTACGTAACCATCGTACCGGAGATTGAAATGCCGGGC
Organism: Cytophagales bacterium; assembly: GCA_038241905.1. Taxonomy (GTDB): domain Bacteria; phylum Bacteroidota; class Bacteroidia; order Cytophagales; family Hymenobacteraceae; genus Nibribacter. The sequence continues at coordinate 1,759 of JBBSSO010000376.1, forward strand.
CACTCACTGGCGGTGCTGGCGGCTTACCCAGAGTTGGCCTGCAAGCCGGGTACCTACGAGGCCGCCACCAAATGGGGCATATTTGAGGACATTGTATGCCCCACCGAACAAACTTTTGAGTTTTTTGAGAACGTGCTAACCGAAATAGCGGCTCTTTTTCCCGGCGAATACATACACATTGGCGGCGATGAGGCCCCAAAAACCGTTTGGAAAGCGAGCCCGGCCGTGCAAAAGATAATGGCCGACAACAACATTACGGACGTTGAAAAAGTGCAGGGCTGGTTTAACGCCCGCATAGAAAAGTTTATCCAAAGCAAAGGCAAAAAACTAATTGGTTGGGACGAGATTTTAGAGGGCGGAATTACGCCGGCCTCTACGGTTATGAGCTGGCGGGGCGAGAAAGGCGGCATTGAGGCGGCCAGGCACGGCAATAACGTAGTAATGGCACCTAGCCCCTTCATGTACCTAGATTACGGCCAAAACCCGCAGGTACACCATCCGGCAGAGCCGGTTATGATAGGTGGCTACCTGCCCCTGGAAAAAGTCTATGGCTATAACCCTCTGCCCAAAGAACTGGACCCAACGCTGCATAAGCATATTCTGGGGGTGCAAGCCAACCTGTGGACAGAGTATATTACCACGCCGCAAAAGGTAGAATATGCTTTGTTTCCGCGTTTGCTGGCTTTGTCTGAAATTGCCTGGAGCGCACCAAACAGAAAAGACTTCAAGGATTTTGAAGGCCGTGTAGCCCACCAGTTCCATCACCTAGACAAGAAAAACATCCATTACCGGGTGCCGGAACCAACTCGCACAGAAACTACTCAAACCGAGCAAGGCAAAGCAACCTTTATGCTGGCTTCTATTGTGCCTGGCGCAGAAATAAGATATACTTTAGACGGCCACATACCAGACCAAACCACCCATTTGTACAGCACATCTTTTACCGTACCCCGTAACCGAAACATTAAAGTGAGGGCCGTTACCATTGCTCCCAATGGCCGGCACAGTGTTCCGGTAGAATTTGAAGTACCTTAGAGATAGGTTCTAAAACAGAAGCCGTCGCTGCCAACTGCAAGCTCTGTTTTCGGGCTGTTTTGGTTAAATAAGCCCGAAAACAGGTTCAAAAGTACGGGTAGGAGACAATGTTTAATTGCCTCTGCTCTATGCGCTAACAATTATCAGGGGAGCCGTTATCAGCCATGCCAAAACGCGTTATTGGCCTAGCTGATGGCGGCTCCCCGTCTTTTTTCAAACTTCTAGAAATTATGACAAAACACATTCTAG
>JBBSSO010000377.1:0-3037 GCA_038241905.1 Cytophagales bacterium
AGGCAATATAGAACATTTATCCATTCATGGGAAGGGGCATTTAGGTGCCTCTTCCTCATGAAAAATATAGGGGACTATTGCCTGCCTTAAAGGTGCATTTGTTCCTTGAATGTAAGAAATAAATATATTGAGCCTCAACTAATAAAAAAAATAGGGGCTTTAACAAGTAAACCCGGAGAAGTTACAAAATCCATAAAGCCTAATTACAATACCACACGGCTCGAAACTAAACAGGGAAAACTGGAAATTAGAACAAATTTGGAGACTGGCTATACTTTGGGCGATAAGGTATTTCTCAATGGTGAACCTGCACCAGATGGCAAATATGTTTATGGATGGCCTGCTTGGGCAAGCAGTATTCGAGTCAAAAATGGAGAAGTTGAACCATTATGGTAATAACACCTAGCCGACGGAATCGTGCAAAGATTAGAATAGATCAACCAAAAAATCGTAATTTGGGATTGTAATGAAAGTAATAAGCGACCAAATAGGGAGAATAAAAAAACTCTGTGACCAGCACAGCGTGAGAAGCCTATTTGCGTTTGGCTCAGTTACAACCAACAGATTCAAGGCAGACAGCGACATTGACTTAGTTGTTGATATTGACGCGGCTGACCCAATAGTATATACAGACCATTATTTTGAATTGAAATTTCAGCTAGAGCAAATTCTACAACGAGAAGTTGATTTGTTAGAACAAAAAGCTATCAGAAACCCATTACTTCAACAAGAGATTGACCGAACCAAAATACTCGTTTATGGAGAATGAGATTAAGTTGTGGTTAGCAGACATTAAAAGGTCAATAAGTGAGATTTACGACTTCCTGCCTGTAGAAAGGAACTTCTTGTTATTCCAGAAAGACCTGAAGACAAGAAAAGCAGTGGAGCGGAATCTTGAAATTATTGGGGAAGCGCTAAACAGAATTTTACGGGTAAATCCTGATATAGCTATCCACAACTCCCGCCGAATTGTAAATACAAGAAACAGAATCATTCATGGGTATGACACAGTTTCTGATGAGATTATTTGGACTATAGTAGTTATAGAGTTGCCAAAACTTGAGAAAGAAATTGACCGTTTGCTCTTTTAAAAAGCGCATTGCCCAACATTGTGTAACCGCCAGCTTCGGCCGTCGATTTCGCAGCGCATTTCACTAACCAATTTCTCCGCTCTTATGGAAGAACAAAACGTAATTACCCCGCAGATTGTGGCCCAGAGCCTTCCGTTTGATGGGTATTTAGAGTTAACCCGCCAGGCCGTGGCCCAAGGAAAAACCACCGGCGTAGACCAATCTGATTTTCTGGCCCAGTTGACCAAAGACAATTTGGCCATTATGGAACGTACTTATCAGACACCCCTTTTGCCAGAATTGGTGCAGTTGGTACAAACCGTTCCGGAGCCCCAACTTTGGCTGGTGCTTACGGAAGGTTGGTGCGGAGATGCCGCCGTGCATTTGCCTGTTTTGGCCGCTCTGGCCAACCAAGCCGCTGACATTGAACTGAGAACTCTTCTGCGCACCGAGCACCCTGATGTGATGGACGCATACCCAACCAACGGCGGAAAAAGCATTCCTAAACTGATAGCGGTGCACGCAGAAACGTTGCAACCGCTGGGTTCTTGGGGGCCGCGCCCGGCCGTTATGCAAGAATATGTCTTAGATTTGAAAAAACAGGAACTACCGATGCCAGATTTTATTAAAGCTGCTTTAGGTTATTCTGAAAACAATAACGGCCGCGCCCTGCAGGCAGAAATACTGGAATTATTACCCAGCTGGATAGCTGCATCAGAAGTATAACATGGCTAAATCAGTTAAAAATCGCCCGTTCCAGCGCGATTGGAAGAGAGACTTGTTGCTGGCAGGCGTTAGCAGTTTGTTGCTAGCGATGGTGCTTTGCTTGTACACGTTTGGCTTCACTAGTAATTTTATTTTTGAAGTATTTAATGCCCTTCTGGTTATTTTCATCTTGCTCGCCGGCACGGTTTTCTTAATTGTGCCCACCGTAAATTGGCTTTTCTGGATAGAATTTAAAAAGAAGGCCGTTGGTCGAAAATCTTTTCCATCGGCACCCAAACGAAACTTGCCTAAGGCTAAGAAGATTTCCTGAGTTTTGAGTTAAGCCAAACTTTAAGCAGGCAAAACCCGCGCCTTAGCAAGAACAGCAAACCAAACGTTTCTTTTAAAACCACTTATGGAACAGCAATTGTACATCAAGAACATGGTTTGTCCGCGGTGCATAGCCTCGGTAAAGGAAATTCTGGCTGAACAAGGTTTGGACGTGCAAGACGTAAAGTTAGGTGAGGCCACCGTGTGCGGCGAAGTGGCCGAAGAACCGCTGGCGGCAGCGTTGCAAGCGCAAGGTTTTGAGCTGCTGAAAGAAAAAGACGAGCAGCTGGTAGACCTCATCAAAACCACCTTGCTCCAATACCAACGCGACTTGGAAGACGATTATCAACCCATTACCACCTCGGTTTACCTAGCCGAAAAACTTACTATTTCTTACCAGCACCTCAGCAAAGTTTTCTCGCAGCACACGCAGACCACCATTGAGAAATACCTCATCCGCCTTAAAATTGAAAGAGTAAAAGAGCTACTTTCATACGGCCAACTCACCCTCAGCGAAATTGCCAGTCGGTTGCAATACAGCAGCGTGCAACACCTTTCTAATCAATTCAAAAAAACCACGGGCGTTTCGGTTTCTGGGTTTAAGAAAAATCCTCAGATTGCCCGTTTTCCGCTAGATAGTTTGGGCGATGGTGAAATTCTATAACATTAAGCGTTGAATTTTATTACATCCGGATGGGCTAAGACGCGTATGTTAAAGGAAGCCCTTTTAAAAAAGGGAATCTGCGCACACGAAGTGCGTGGCAAAACATATGTAACCAAAACCCAATCTTATGCACAATTCCGCTAACAAATCTGCTATTGATGCCCTAATTGCCTGTTTTATTGAATGTGAGCACTGCGCATCGGCGTGCCTAGACGAAGACGATGTAAAAATGATGGCCGCTTGTATTAAACTAGACCGCGACTGCGCC
>JBBSSO010000378.1:0-3029 GCA_038241905.1 Cytophagales bacterium
CTGTATCATTAAAACCCCAGCTAACCAATTGGTAGTGGTGCAAGGCCTGGATGGCTACATTGTGGCCGAGCACCAAAATGTGCTCATGATTTGCCGCCTAGAAGACGAATATAAAATCAAAGATTTTGTGGCCGATGCCAAAGCCATTAAAGGACAGAATTTTATTTAAGCGATTATTTTCTGCGGCCTAATACCACAGGCAAATTCCGAACTTATTAAAAGTAAATGGTCTGTTTTAGGCCTGTTTTTCTAAAAACAGGCCTAAAACAGACCATTTACTTTTTAAACTAACTACGCGCGCTGCCGTTGCCGCAATGTTTCATACAGCACAATGCCCGTCGCAACGGACACGTTTAACGATTGGATTTGGCCAGCCATCGGAATTTTTACCCGCACGTCGGCGCGTTTCAGGTATTCTGGGGAGATGCCGTCTTCTTCGCTGCCCATTAAAATAGCCAAGGGACCGGTTAAATCAACGGTTGCATCGGTAAGGGTTTCCTCGGCTTTTTCCGTACACGCCACCACCCGAATTCCGGAGGTTTTCAAGAAATGGAGCGTGTCTTTCAGGTTAACTTCGCGGCAAACCGGAATAAGGTTAAGCGCTCCCGCTGATGTTTTAAGAGCATCGGCGTTAATCTGAGCGGCCCCGCGAGTGGGCACCACAATGGCGTCAACACCCATGCATTCCGCGTTCCGGGCAATGGCCCCAAAATTACGGACGTCGGTAATGCGGTCCAGCACCAGAATGAGTGGGTCTTTGCCTTTCTCAAACAAGGATGCTACTATTTCGTCTAGCGGAGAATAAGAAATGGCGGACAGAAACGCGACCGCGCCTTGGTGGTTTTTGCGGGTAAGGCCGTCCAGCTTTTCGCGGGGCACCAGCGAGATAGGAATATCGGCGGCTTTAGCCAGTTCCGTAATATCTTGGCTAATGCTGTGTTTCTCGCCTTTGAGCAGGTAGATTTTTTCAAGCGTCTTGCCCGCGTTCAAGGCCTCTAGAATCGGCCGCAGGCCAAACACCATCTCCATTTTATCTTGCTTTACCTGGCTATGGAACCGGGGCTTGCCGCTGCTGTCTCTATCTCTGTAACTTCTGTTCTCCATCTAACTCAATTTAAAAAGCCAAGCAACCTCCTTGGCGCAGGCAAAGGTAGCCTGATTTCGGCAGAAAATAAGTAGCGGCCCTTAAGGATGTTCTCCCAAGCAAAACCAGCCAACAAAAAGGCCGACCCAGTTGAGCCGGCCTCGCCGTTTTAAGTTGCAACCATTACCCCGCGCGCCGTCTGCTTGGCTACGCCTGTTTTAGGCCTGTTTTCTGAAAAACAAGCCTAAAACAGAAAATCAACGCAAGTTTATTTTTCTGCGGATGGTTTGATGAACCGCTTTTAGCGCTGCACCTGACTGTAGTATTTCATGAATTTCTGCTCAATCTCTGCGGCTTTTGCGGTCATGCCTACTTGGCGCGTAACCTGCATAAGTTGCTGCATAATAAACAGGTTAATCCTGATTTCGGTCTCAAACACAGCGCTTTGGCCCATGTAATATTGGAGCGCTTTGTCTGAGCGGGCGGCCATCACGTTTACAATTTCTTGCGCACGTTTTTCATCGCCCACGGCGTAAAGAGCGGGCACATACGGCGGAATATAGTAGTCATACGGAATGGCTTTGTCAGGCAGTTTCTCAAACACGTAATCCATCACTTTCTTGGCCGTGGCTTTGTCGCCGTCTTCTAAATAAGCCAGCGCTAGTTGGTGGTATTTATCGCGAGCGTTGGCCGGGAAGCGGAGGTAGTTTTCATCATAAAAAATATCATCGCGGTCCATGTTGCGCCAGGCAAATTTGTTCATCATGTTGTCATACATAATGTCTTTCGCGATGTAACCGTTTCTTTCTGGGTTGTTAGAAAGCACGGGCACAATGCGGTAAGCCAGGCCTTCTAGCTGCAGGTAATTATCTAGACCCAAGAAATCTGAATTATCTGCGGTGGTAGAAAAATACACCGGCCGTTTCCAGTTGTTGTTGGCGATGAGGTCTAGAATAGCGAGGTGTTTTTTCTCCAGGCCGCCTTGTTTAACAGTCCAACGCATTTGGCTTACAATAGAGTCTTCATACCCTTTGGCTACGGCGTTGGCTTTAAGAACAGCGGCTTTGTCTACGTTCAAGAAAAAGTTCTTGGTTGGGAAAGACATGTATTGCTGGCCTCCTTGGCTTTGAATTTGTAAAGCCGGATGGTTTTGTTTTACCAGATCAATAAAATCTTTTACGTTAATGCCACCAGCTACTTCTTTGCGCTCAGCGTACGGCAGGTAATCATTGGTGCCTTGGCGGTAGTTTTCATTTTCCAGCACCATCGGGAACGGCTCAGATTCATAAGCCTGCCGTTTCATTTGATCAATGTACCAGTCCGTGTTCATGTAAGAAAGCACTGCCACGCGCACATCGGTCCGGAAACCTTCTACTTCTTGCACATACCAAAGCGGGAAAGTGTCATTGTCTCCGTTGGTAAACAAAATGGCGTTAGGCGCCACTGAACTAAGTAAGTTTCGCGCTGAATCTACGGACTGGTAACGGTCTGAGCGGTCATGGTCGTCCCACCCTTGGGCAGCCATAATACCCGGAATTAGCAACCCGATTACGGTAGCCAAGCCGCCGGCCACCGCACTGTTGCGGGTTAATTTGCGCAGAAAATCTGCGATGGCTAACACGCCCAAACCTATCCAGATGCTGAAGGCGTAGAAAGCCCCCGCAAACGTATAATCGCGCTCGCGCGGCTCAATGGGTGGTTGGTTTAGGTAAATTACAATGGCTAAACCCGTAAAGAAAAATAGCAATAACACCACAAAGCCATCGCGCTGTTTGCGCGTAAATTGGAAAATGAGGCCTATAACGCCCAAATCAAAAGGCAGGAGGTAAAAGTTGTTGCGGGCTTTGCTTTGGTATACTCTTTCCGGCATGTTGTCTTTGCTTTCCCTCGGCCATAAAACGCCTGAGTTTTGAACATCGCCCTCACGGCCGATGAAATTCCACCC
>JBBSSO010000379.1:0-3027 GCA_038241905.1 Cytophagales bacterium
CCCTCGCCGTCTTCTTGTGAGCGTGGATCTGCTTTGTACTCGCCGCTGGCTACGTCCATAATAAAGCTGGTGCCTTTGTCTAAGCCGCTGTAGTAGTTGCCGTTTTTGTACTCTGGTTTAATGGTGTACTCGGTAATGCGCTTGGCAATGGCATCGGGCACGGCGCCTTCTAGGCCGTAGCCGGTGGCAATAAACACGCGCCGCTCTTGCACTGCCGTTAATATTAGAATTCCGTTATTTTTACCCTGCTGGCCAATGCCCCATTTCTCGGCTAACTTAAATGCGTAGTCAGAGATGTCATACCCGCCAATGGAGGTAATGTTTACAATGGCAATTTGAGTGGAGGTGCTGTCACTGTAATTAAGCAGTTTCTGCTCCAGGGCTTGTACTTCCTGAGGGCTCAGAATATTGGCCAAGTCGTTGACCAAGCGCGGTGGAGTGGGCCGCGCAGGAAAATCCTGGTTTTCGGATTGCGCTAGGGCCAGGCCGGAACTGGCCAACATCCACAGTAAGCCTAAAAGCCAGCTAAGTTTTCTCATTTAGTTTGGTTGTCTTCTGTGGTGTTCCCGAAGGAAATATCATCAGAGAGTTCGTTAATGTCTTTTTGCTCCCCAGCGTAAGGGAAATAGCTTTTTAGCTGGTCGCCGGCCATCCGGATGCCAGTGCTCAAACCATCCGCGTAGCGGTCTGCTTTAAAGTCTGCGATCACGGTTTGGTTAATCTCTTGCCAGAAATCTTTGGGTACCACGGCGTTGATTCCAGCATCGCCGAGCACAGCGAATTTGTGGCTTTTAAGGGCCACGTAAAACAATACGCCGTTGCGCAGTTTGGTTTGGTGCATTTTCAGGGTGGCAAACACCTGCGCGGCCCGGTCCAATACTTCTAGCGTGCAAGTGTCTTCAATGTGCACCCGTATCTCGCCGGAGGTGTTGCTTTCTGCGGCCTGAATGGCAGCTACAATCTGGGCTTCGTCGGTTTCAGTGATGGTTTCGCGGGGCATACAAATAGTTCTAAATCTTGAGGGCGAAGGCGGATGTAGATTGAGGTTTAGAAATGCGTTTTGGGGCTGTTTTTCAAAAAACAGCCCCAAAACAGCAAAATCAATAGGCTAATCTTAAGAGACGGTTAATAAGTAAAACCAAGCAAAAGTCTTAAATCTTACGTCTAACCTAGAAAGTAACAGTTGGGGGTTTAGAGGCCCCGGCATCGGCTTCAAAATAGCCTTTCTTGTCAAACCCAAACCAGCCCGCAAAGAAGTTGCGCGGAAACGCCCTAATGTAGGTATTGTAGTCTTGCACGCTGCTGTTAAATTTCTGGCGCTCTACCGCAATGCGGTTTTCAGTGCCTTCTAACTGAGCCTGTAATTCCAAAAAGTTCTGGTTGGCTTTCAGGTCAGGATACGCCTCGGCGGTAGCCATTAACCGCGACAGAGAACCGCTCAATTGGCTTTGCGCCGCTTGGTATTTTTGCAGGTTTTCGGGCGTAAGGTCGTCGACGTTTAGTTGTATGCTGGTTGCTTTGGCGCGGGCTTCAATAACTTCGGTAAGCGTGGTTTTTTCAAAGTTGGCGGCTCCTTTTACCGTGTTTACCAAGTTAGGAACTAGGTCGGCGCGGCGTTGGTAAGAGTTTTGAACCTGCGCCCACTGGCTGGACACGGCCTCATCTTTGGTGACCATGTCATTGTAGCCGCAAGAGCTTTGCGAGATTAAAACCACCAGGCCGAAGAAGTAAAGCAATAATTTTTTCATAGTAAAGGTGTCTGGGTTGTGTGTAAGTAAGTATTGGTACGCGGGCAATAAGTTTTCCACTCATACGTAACCCGGTGACAAAGGTGCGTTTTGGGCCTAATTTTTGAAAAACAGGCCTAAAACACCTTCCTAGCGCTGGGGTTGGCATGGTTCTGTTAAAGGTACCAATTAACCTTAAAATATAGAAACCTAAAGATATTATTTCCACCATCGGCCCCCGGCCGATGGCAAAACTTGAGCGCTGTCTGCTTATTTTGCGCGCAGAAATGTGTAGATTAGGGCTTACAGCCGATGGAAAGGAAGGAAAAGACGACCTCAGTTTTGTTTTGTCTGAGGTAATAAACCGTTTACGCCTGCCCACCTTGGCCCACTCACGCATCTTATTTATGAAAGCAGTTATTCCGGTTGCTGGCATGGGCGCGCGCCTACGGCCACACACGCACACGCAGCCCAAAGCACTAGTGCCCATTGCGGGTAAAGCCATTTTGGGCCATATTATTGAGCGCCTGCAAGCGTCGGGCATTACCCAGTTTGTGCTGATAGTTGGCTATCTGGGCGAAAAAATTATGCATTATGTGCAGCGCAAGTACCCCAACTTAGACGTGCAATTTGTGGTACAGCAACCCCGCGAGGGCTTGGGCCACGCGCTGTGGTCGGCCCGGAGCACGTTTCAGGACGAAGAAAGCGTGCTCATTCAGCTAGGCGATACCATCGTAGACGTAAACATGGATTTGCTGCTACATTCTGAGCACACCATGCTGGCGGTGCACAAAGTAAAAAACCCCACCCTTTTTGGCATTACCGAGGCCGGGGCCGATGGTTTTATTACCAAGGTGATTGAGAAACCGCAGATTCCTAAATCTAATTTCGCGCTGGTGGGTTTGTACAAAATTGCCCATCCCGCCAAGCTGGCCGAGGCCCTGGAGTTTATTGTGTCTAACAACCTGCGCACCCAAAACGAGCACCACCTCACCGATGCTCTCATGCACATGATTCAGAACGGCGAGAAAATGGTTACCTGCCCCGTGGATAACTGGTTTGACTGCGGCCGCAAAGAAACGCTGCTGCACGCCAACGCCACCCTGCTCAACCGCCCCGAGTTTAAAAACAAAGAGTATCCGCAGTTTACCAACACCATTATTATTCCTCCGGTGAGCATTGGCAAAGACGTAAAAATTACCAATTCCATCATCGGGCCCAACGTGGCCATTGGGGAGAGCGCCATTCTTAATTATACCATTGTGCGCAACTCCATCATCGGCGGCTACGCCGAATTAGG
>JBBSSO010000380.1:0-3025 GCA_038241905.1 Cytophagales bacterium
ACAGACCGGGTTTTCTGTTTTCGAACTGTTTTTCTAAAAACAGGCCGAAAACAGAAAAATGCCCTCACCATTGGTCATAAAAAGAGCGTCATCCTATTATAAGAATGACGCTCTTTTGGTGACCAATTAAAAATTGTTTGCTCTTAGAATATTCTATCTGCCTTTCACTTTTACGGGCAAGCCTTCTAGTTGGGCGTAGCTTAGTTTCCAAGCACCTTTGTCGTTTTTCTTCCAGATTAGAACGTAATTTCCTTCACCTTCACCGCGAGGCAATTCCCGGTTTTCTGGCAGCACATCTACTTGGTACGTGCCGCCATCGTATGCAATATCTTGACCCACTCCGTTATTTACGCTAAAAATCTGCAGATCTTCAATGGTGCCCATCGTTTCGCGCACCCATTTTTGAGATACCTCTGAACGCCCGTTGTAATGTACCTCGCCTTGCAAAAAGTGCACGTCATCGGCAAAAATAGTGTCTAGTTTTGAGGCATCGCGGCTGTTCCAAGCAGAAATAAACTCTTGGCTAAGTTGCTGCACGTTTACCGCCGTGTCTTTGCTAGTATCGGTTTTAGAACAGGCAGAAAGCGCAACGGCGGCTACTAAAAATAGAAATGAAAAATGTTTCATAATTGGGTTAGTTAAGAATGGAATACCTCTCATACTCGCATAAATATTAGAAGTTTCAAATATTTAGAAAAGGGAATAGAAAAGCCCAAGCAAAGACTTGGGCTTTTCTATTTCAATAATAATGTTTACCAACTTTTTCTTCTCTCTTCAGAGTAAGCATACGGTTTGGTATGGTCTCCAAAATCCTCGTTCGGCAAATACGCAATGCCCATAATCTGGGGCTGCTGCTGCTCAGCCGCAAAAGAGTTCATAACGGCTGGGTTAGATTTCTTGGCTGGCGCTTGCTTAGCGCTAGATCCTTTGCTACCGTTAGAAGAATTGTATGCGTAGGCGCGGTTGGCTGCTACGTTCCGGTTAAACTCGGCTTCTTCTTGGGCGGTTCTTTTCTTGTTTTTATTGTCGATGATCTTTCCTACGCCATAACCCGCAGCGCCCCCAACTACTCCGCCTACTACACCACCGGCTACCCGGTTTCTTTTATTTATGATAGCGCCCGCCGCGGCTCCAGTGCCAGCTCCAATTACGGCACCTTTAGCCTGCGGACTCCACTTCTTCTTCTCTTGTGCCTGTACATCGGGGCTCATAACTACAGCACCCAAAAACGTTATCCCTAATATTAAACTTAGCTTTTTCATAACAGTATTTTTTAAAGGTAGACAAATAGTTCATCTTCGTAATCCTCGGCTTTCCAACTTCCGTGCCAGTAACTTAAATAATGCTTTTAAGTGAATTAAGGCAACTTTTGAGCTTATCAAGACTAACTAAAATCTCAGCAGTTTCCAGTCTTGCTCATACAACGGATTTTGAAATATTTAGATACATTAATATTCTAAAAAACCATCCTACCGATGAAAGAAAACATGTGCCACTATTCTTCTGGCGGATAATGGTTCGTTAGCCGTCCTTTCAATTATCTGGATTTTGAGGCCGCCGATGCGATGAGAATTATTGCATAAACCTTACAAGAAATCAAAGCCATTTAACAGAATCAATCCTCATTTATTAATGCGCTTTGCGCGATGGCGTTTTAGGCCTGTTTTTCTAAAAACAGGCCTAAAACAGCAATGTTTCCAAAAGTCCTTACGCAGAATCTGCTATCTTTATAGTTGGCTTTCCGTTCTCATCCGTGAAAATACTTTCCGTTAGATTCTCCAATTTAAACTCGTTACAAGGCGAGCACCACATCCGTTTTAACGAACCGCCTTTGAGCGAATCTGGCCTTTTTGCGATTACGGGCCCAACTGGCGCCGGCAAAACCACCATTCTAGACGCCATCACCGTTGCCTTGTACGGTGAAGTGCCCCGGCACAGCAGCGGCCGGAATATCCGGGAAATAATGACGCGGCACACCGGCGAGTGCAAGTCTGAAGTTGAGTTTTTGGCACAAGGCCAGCAGTACCGCGCTACTTGGTCGTTGCGCAGAAGCCGGGGCAAAGCTACCGGTGAGTTTCAATCGGTTCACATGGAACTGTGTTTGGTCAACGACTTAAAGCCATTTGACTTAAGGCCAAGCGATGTTCCAAAAAAGGTAGCTGAAATTGTAGGGCTTGATTTCCAGCAGTTTCTGCGGTCGGTGATGCTCTCTCAAGGTGATTTTACCCGTTTTCTGATGGCCAACGAAAACGAGCGCGGCCAGCTTTTAGAGAAACTAACGGATACCCGCATTTATTCTCAGATTTCGATGGCGGCGTTTGAGAAATTCAGAGCTGAGCAGCAAAAGTTAGGAGAATTACAACGCCAGCTGCAAACAGATCAATTACTCACCGAAGAAGCCCAGCAAGAACTGACAGCGGAAATTAATACGCTAAAAACTGCACTAGAAGCCAACCAACAGCAATTAAAAAATTACTCAGAGCAAAAAGCCTGGCTTCTAAATTTATCAAAACTGACTAGTAAAAATGCCATCACCGCTGCGGAACTAGCGCTCACCCAAGAAAAAGACCAGGCTTGGCAACCACATCGGCAGAAACTAGCTCAACATGAGGAGGCTCTCCCCTTCCAAAGTGACCTCATTCTTTTAACCGAAAGCAAACGGCAGCACCAAGCTCTTGCACAAGCGCTTTCTGACCTTCAAAATCAACTTCCCGAGCAGGAAAATTTGGTGAAGGTTGTAACTGAAAAAGCCCTGTTTGCCGAGCAGGAGCAGCAAACTGCCCAGCAAAAATTTACCGAAGCAGAGCCAAAACTTGACTTAGTGCTTCAGCAAGACAGCCGCCTGCATGAGCAGCTGACACAGTTTAAAAAAGAAAAAACTGTACTTTCCCAGGCACAGGCATCGGTCCAAAAGCTGAAGGAGGAGTCAGAAAATTACGCAAATCAACTCGTACATTTTACTGCGCAAGAAAAGGAATTAAGCGATTGGTTAACCCAAAATCAACAAGACGCGGAGCTTTCAGCC
>JBBSSO010000381.1:0-3017 GCA_038241905.1 Cytophagales bacterium
AAACGGCGCTGGCTAATTACGATGTTCCCAAGGCCAGTTTTTTCCAATTTAAGACCAGCCAAAACGTAACCCTAAACGGCTACACCATCAAACCCACCAACTTTGACCCCAACAAGAAATACCCGGTTTTAATGTTTTTGTACGGCGGCCCGGGCAGCCAGCAGGTAGTAGACAGTTGGGGCGGCCGCAATTATCTGTGGCACAGCATGCTGACCCAGCAAGGTTATATTGTGGCTGTGATTGACAACCGCGGCACCGGCGGCCGCGGCGCTGAGTTTAAGAAAATGACCTACGGCAACCTGGGCCACCATGAAACTATTGACCAGATTGAAGGAGCCAAATATTTAGGCAGCTTGCCGTACGTAGAGAAAAGCCGCATTGGCATTTGGGGTTGGAGTTTTGGCGGCTACATGAGCTCACTGGCCATCACCAAAGGCGCCGATTATTTCAAGGCCGCCATTGCCGTGGCCCCCGTAACCAACTGGCGTTTTTATGACACCATTTACACAGAGCGTTTCTTAAAAACCCCGCAAGAAAACCCCGATGGCTATGACCAAAACTCGCCCGTTTTCTTTGCTGATCGCTTAAAAGGTAAATATTTACTTATTCATGGCACCGGCGATGATAACGTGCATTTTCAGAACTCCGTGGAGATGGTAAACGCGTTGGTCAAAGCCAATCGGCCTTTTGAGAGCGCGTATTATCCTAACCGCAGTCACGGCATAAGTGGCGGCAACACCAGCATCCATTTGTTTACCCAGATGACAGATTTTATCCTTCGGAATTTGTAGAACGATGTTAAACGTTCATTAAAAGTCGCCGGCACTCTGCAGAGAGAGTCGGCGACTTTTGCGTTTTAGGCCTGTTTTTGGAAAAAGAGGCCTAAAACAGCTCGGCTTTTCTGAAATGCGGAAGGTACTTTTTCTTTTATTTTTTGCGATGCAGAACTAACCTAAATTTTCAGACAAGCACCTGTAAATTCGCAAAGAATGAGCGCTGGATAAGCTCTGTTTACGCTTATTGCCTTTTACGCTTCTTGAAAGCTGGCGCGTTGGAGGCGGTCATTGATAGCGCGACCCAGGCCGTGCAAGGGCATCGGCTCTGCCAAAATAAGATCAATGGGCAAACTGTCTAAGTGACGGAGCGCGGAGAATAGGTTTTTAGCGGCCTCGTCTACATCGCCGGAGGCGGAAAGTCTAATTTGCTGGTCTGCGGGCACGCCCGGAAAAAAATCTTGCAGGGAAATAACGCCCACGCGGGCGGGGTTTAGTTGCTGCAAATTAGCGGTAATGTTACCCAGCAATACCTTTTTACGCGGCGAATAATGGCTGCTCAGCATGCCCGGCGCGGCGGGGTTTGAGGAGGAAGTTTTAATTTTTTCTTTGGAGATTTGCACTACCTCGGCTAGTTCTTCTAAGGCCAAACCGCCCAGACGCAATACCTCAATTTCTTGCCCGTTCACCCGAATAATGGTAGATTCTAGCCCAATTTGGCACTGTCCGCCATCCAGAATATACGGTAATTGATTGCCCAACTGGTCTTGCACGTGCTGCGCCGAGGTGGGGCTCACGTACCCAAACGGATTGGCGCTAGGCGCAGCCAACGGAAACGACAATTGGCGCAACAACTCTAGCGTGAGTGGGTGCCGCGGAATCCGGATGCCCACGCTGTCATGCCCCGACGTGACCAGCAGCGGCACTTGATCTGCTTTGGGTAAAATTAAGGTAAGCGGACCGGGCATAAACTTTTCGGCCAGTTTGTAGGCAACATCCGGCACGTAGCGGGCAATGGTCGCCAGCTCCTGCACAGAATGCGTGTGCACAATCAGCGGATCAAACGCGGGCCGCTGCTTGGCAGCAAAAATCTTAACTACAGCTGTGGGGTCATACGCATTGGCAGCCAAGCCGTAAACGGTCTCGGTAGGAATTGCGACCAAATCGCCTTGTTTCAGGTACGTAGCGGCGCGCTTTAAATCTTGGCCAATGTCTGCCATTTCAGTTCTAATTTGCTACAAAGCTACGCGTTAGCGCCTTATTCTCAGCTATCTGATTTAAGTTAGTAGACAGAACAGGTGCATTCTCTATTTTATTATTCTGGAAGGAAGAGAAAAGGAAGCAAATTTGGTTCGTGGAATAGCAAGTTGAAAACTTGCGCTATGGAAACCACAAGTTACTCTAACGCTAAACTTGCGGTAGGGTACCGCTTTTCCTGCCGCAAGTTTAGCGATAACGTAACTTGTGGTTAATAATGAGGTCAGTTTATAAACTGACACTTTTCTATCTCTTAAAGAAAATAAAAAGCATATTAGATACGCTGATCAGGCAAGTTGAAAACTTGTGCTATGATAACCACAAGTTACGCTCGCGCTAAACTTGCGGTAGAATATGCGTTCTGTTTTAGGCCTGTTTTTAGAAAAACAGGCCTAAAACAGAATTCACCGCCAGCGTATTCTGTCTATGAATACATCGAAATAAAAAAATTAAACTTTCTCTTTCTGGTACAGTTTGGCCAGCGCGGCGACTGTATAATCTATTTCTGCCAAGGTGTTGTATTTGCTGAAAGAGAACCGCACGTGGCCGCGGGTCATGTCGGCGTTCATGGCGCGTAGGACGTGTGAGCCTAGGTCTACGCCGCTGGTGCACGCGCTTCCGCCTGAGGCTGAAATCTTGTTGATATCGAGGTTAAAGAGCAACATTTCGTTCATCTCTGAGGCCGGCAAACTTACGTTTAGCACGGTATAAAGGCTTTTGTCGCCATCGGCCGAGAGGCCGTTGAACTGCACATCTTCAATCTGAGCACGCAGTTGGGCCACCATGTGGTCTTTTAGGGATTGGATGTGGCGGTGATGCGCTTCCATGTCGCGGCAAGAGATTTCCAGGGCTTTGGCCAGCCCGATGATGCCGTACACGTTCTCGGTGCCGCCGCGCATGTTTCGCTCCTGAGAACCGCCCTGAATTAAAGGATGTATTTTGATGCCAGAGTCAACGTACACAAAGCCTACGCCCTTGGGCCCGTGG
>JBBSSO010000382.1:0-3015 GCA_038241905.1 Cytophagales bacterium
AAATGCTCATGGGCGGGCGTAATGTTGGCCGTTTGCCAGAGCAAGCCAATTTTATGCAGAAAAGGATACACCACTTGGCACATGGCATCGGCGAAGCCCAATTGCAAAACTGCTCTGCTCAACGTGCGCTCAAAAAGCACTTCGTTCAGCTCAACCATTGACACAATCAACTGGTTAATAAACTGGTCTTGGCCCAGCGCTTTCTGGGTAAGAGCCAATACTTCTTGGGCAATGTGATGCGGAGGAAGTTGGGCTATCTTTGAAATTTTGTAGCCATCTTGATACAGCAGGGCCACATTTAGCAGGTTTTTTAAATCAGCATCATCATAATAACGAATGTTGGTTTCCGTGCGTTTTGGTTGCAGCAACTGGTAGCGCTGCTCCCAAATGCGGAGGGTGTGCGCCTTGATGCCCGAAAGATGTTCTAACTCTTTGATAGAGTAATGCGCCACGGTAAGTTAATTTAAAGATCAGGAAGGGCGCTTTCGGCGGGCCATCCGAAAATATTTAGGGTGTACCCAAAGCATCCCGAAGGATTGTGAGCCATTTTTCCCTTTGGTTTTATGATGCACTTTGTGCGCAATGTCTACCGCTTTTAAGTACGAGTTTGTAGTCTTGCCAAAAAGTTTTACCCGGCGATGGATAAACAAATCATGCACCAGAAAATAAGCTGCGCCGTACAGCGAAATGCCCACTCCTATCCAAAATCGGAAATCAAAAGTTTCAGAACCGTAGATAAAACAGAGCGCAGCAATAAGTCCGTAAAAAGCAAAAGAGACATCATTTAGCTCAAAAGCATGCTTGTGTTTAACGTGGTGCGATTGGTGAATATTCCACAAAACGCCGTGCAAAAGAAACCTGTGCACCGCCCAGGCCACCACTTCCATCATCAGGAAAGTACCTAAAACTATGGCCGCGTTCGTCAGCATATATTCTTAACCAAGGGGCTTTGTAATTGTTTATTTAAAAAGAAGAGAGGCAAGCTTTAAAGGTCTGGTGGGCTCCTGTTTTAGGCCTATTTGTCGAAAAACAGGCCTAAAACAGAAAAATTTTTAACCGATTAAGGCGCGCATTTCCTATCTACCAAGCAAGCGGTTCTTTGTCTAGAAAAGACTGAATGCCGCGCTGGCAGTCTTGGGTAGCGCGGGCTTGGGCGTTGCGTTCAGCGGCAAATTCAAGGGCATCGCGCAGCGGCAATTCCGGCACGCGGGCAATCATTTCTTTGGTCATTTCCATGCTTTGGGCCGAGTTCTGCGCGCAAAGTCGCAAGGCCAACGCCCGCACAGAATTGGCTAATTCATCTTCCTGCACTACTTCGTTTACCAGCCCAATAGACTTGGCCCGGTCTGCCGAAATTAAGTCGCCGGTCAGGAGCAATTCTTTGGAGCGGGCCTCCCCTATTTTCCGGAGCAGAAATACATTTACAATGGCGGGCAGAAATCCAATCTTAACCTCGGTATACCCAAATTTGGCTGAGGACACCGTGTAGGTAAAATCGCATACCGTAGCTAAGCCGCAACCGCCAGCAATGGCGTGGCCGTGAACTTGGGCAATAACAACTTTTTTGAGCGTGTAGATTTGGTAGAAAAGCTGCATCAGGTGGGTAGAATCTGCCAAATTTTCTTGAAACGAGTTCTGCTGTAATTGCTGCAGGTATTCTAAATCTGCACCGGCGCAAAAAACCGAACCCGCCGCTTTCAGGATAATGATTTTGCAGGCCTCGTCGTTCTCGGCAAATTCAAAGGCTTTTTTGAGGTCAGTGACCATTTGCTCATTCAGCGCATTTCGTTTCTCGGGGCGGTTGAGGGTAATATACGCCACGCGGTCGGCGCATTCATACGTAATATAGCGCAGCGAAAGGGATTCTAAAGGAATAGCGTCTTGGTGTGTCATATCTGGTTTTACGAGGGCAAAATGAAAGATAAGAAAGTTTTATTTTGGGCGATGGTACTTTTCCATCGGCGGAGCCAAAAAACTTCTATTTATAGTCTTTTTTTAGTTGCACCATCCAAGCGCCGTCATCTTCCAGCGTCTGTACTTTTAAACCGGCGCGCCGGGCTTCCTGCGCTTTACGTTGGGTATAAGCGCGGCTGTTCGTTTGGTCCAGCACCACCATCGGGGTCCCGAAAGTAGCTTTAATTTCATCCATCGTCATCCAAACGTTGTTTTGCAAAACTAGCGCGTGAACAGGCACGGGCCGGGCCAAGCGTCGGGGAAATTTCTTGAGCCATAGCACGCGTTTCCCTTTCCAGACCAAAAGCTGATTGCCAGATTCAAAGGCGTGAAACGCAAGAGGGAGTTTCTGGCCTGTTTTTCCGAAATCTGGGGTAAAACGTGTTTCTTGGTTTACCCCTCGGGCCCACCAATACGGCTGTATTTGATAATCAAAGGCCTCATCATTCTGAAAAAAAATACTGTCGGCACCCAACACCGCGTGCCGAGCCTGCACCACACTCCAGGCACTGCTGCGTCGCACGCTGTGGATGACCAGTTCTTGGGTATGTTGCTGCTGGCGGGCCTCGGCCAACTCTACGCCCACCAAAAAGCAGAGGCAAACAGTAGCAGTTGCCAGCCAATAAATTCTCCTTCGGAGGATGAAAAACACCAGCGCCGCCATAAAAAGATACAGCCCCAGCACTTGGCCCGGCGATATTTGGAAACCGTCTAGCACCGCGAGAGGCCAGCTGCCCAGCCATTGCAATACCTCGTTTAAAAGCCACAATGTTCTCTCTAGTATCCAGCCAAGTCCTTGGTTAACGAACGGCACCCAGAAAAAAAACATAAATCCTACGCCCAGGTAAAGGGCTCCAGAAGCAAGCGGCACAGCTACCAAATTAGCCAGCCAGAAATACACCGGAAACTGATGAAAATAGTACAGACTAAGTGGAAACGTAGCTATTTGGGCCGCCAATGAAATAGCCAGCAGGCTCCAAACCGCGCGTACAGCTTTGTTTTCTGGATGCCAAAGCGCTAGAAAAAGCGGCTGCAGCGTAACAATACCGGCCACGGCCAAAA
>JBBSSO010000383.1:0-3014 GCA_038241905.1 Cytophagales bacterium
ATGCCCAGCCCGAGCCAGACGAGCAGCGCATTAGCGTTTTGAGCTACAACGTGCGCGTCTTCAACTCCTACAAACACCTGCACAAAGACGACCCAGAACTGCCCGAGCGCGAAATGGAATGGGTAGCCACGCACCCCGCCGATATTTTGTGCTTGCAAGAATTCTACCATAACCAACGCGAACCCGCCTACAACAGCCGCCAGCGCATTGGTAAAAAACAGAACCGCCAAGTATACATAGACAAGGTTCTGGTGAACCGCGTAGGAGCCGAGTTTGGGCTGGCTATTTTCTCCCGGTTCCCGATTGTAGCCAAAGGCCGCGTTACGTTTGACCGCCCCACCAAAAACCAAGTAATTTATGTAGATGTAAAACTGCCCAGCAAAGACACTCTGCGCGTTTATAACATGCACCTGGAATCTATGGCCATCGAAGAAAAAGAAGTAGGAGCGGCTGTAGAAAGTAAAATTGCCCTAGAAACCAAAGGCCGCAGCATTGCGCGGCGGCTCAAGGGCGGCTTTATTGCCCGCAGCCACCAAGTAGATAAATTGTTGGAGCACATTAAAGATAGTCCGCACCCGGTGCTGCTCTGCGGCGATTTAAACGATTTGCCCAGTTCTTACACCTACCAAACTCTGCGTCGGCACTTGAATAATGCCTTTGAGGCAGGCGGCAGCGGTTTCGGGTTTACGTACAACGGCAACTTACCCATCCGGATAGATAACCAGTTTTTTAGTGAGGAGCTAGAGTTGCTCAAGTTTGACGTGCTCCAACACATTCGGTTTACAGATCATTTCCCGCTAGAAGCCACCTATATAATAAAGTAGAGACAGGTGTGGACCTGTCCAATGCGCTGGCCTCGCAAATAGGCATCCATGAAAAGGAATGGGTCCCACGCATTCCTGGTAGGTACATTCCCGTAGGGGCGAATCGCATTCGCCCAAACCCGCTGGCCAACGCAAGAAAGCCGACCAAATGCATCTGCGTTTCTTTCATTGCAGTTGGTAAGGCAAGGTTTTTTGTGTGAGATTGCCCCTGATAAAGCGGTAGCCGCCGCTTGGGCGAATGCGATTCGCCCCTACTACGTATGCCCCTAATCTGGAACGCAGGCGAGAACGCGTTTTCTGTTTTAGGCCTGTTTTTCCAAAAACAGGCCTAAAACAGGTATTTCCATCGCCGGAGGCAAATAAAACAACCGCTATTGCGTAGGTAAACCGGGCCGCTGCAACAAGTACCGGTAAGTTTTATAATTTTACAACATGAATCACCCGCTCTCTTTATATAATACGCTCACCCGCACCAAAGAAATCTTTGAACCGCTGCACCCGCCCGCTGTGGGCTTGTACGTGTGTGGGCCCACCGTGTATGGCCACGCGCACCTGGGCCACGCCCGCCCGTATATTACGTTTGATGTGCTGCGCCGCTACCTGCAACACGTGGGTTACCAAGTGCGGTACGTGCGCAATATTACCGATGTAGGTCACCTGCAAAACGACGCCGACCATGGCGAAGATAAAATTCAAAAACTGGCCAAAGCGGCGCAGCTAGA
The DNA here is from genome assembly GCA_038241905.1 of Cytophagales bacterium. Taxonomy (GTDB): domain Bacteria; phylum Bacteroidota; class Bacteroidia; order Cytophagales; family Hymenobacteraceae; genus Nibribacter. The sequence continues at coordinate 1,547 of JBBSSO010000383.1, forward strand.
GCCCATGGAGGTGGTGCAGATGTTTACCAACAGCTTTCACGAAGACATGGCAAAGCTGAACGTGCTTCCACCCGATATTGAACCCCGCGCTTCGGGCCATATAATAGAGCAGATTGAAATGATTCAGGAAATTCTGGACAACGGCCTGGCGTACGTGGCCAACGGATCTGTGTATTTTGATGTGCCCGCTTACAACCAACACCACCAGTACGGCAAACTATCTGGCCGGGTGGTAGAAGATTTAATGGCCAATACGCGTGCGCTAGAAGGGCAGGAAGAGAAACGGTCGCCGTTAGATTTTGCGCTCTGGAAAAAAGCCTCTCCTACGCATATTATGCGCTGGAACGCGCCTTGGTCAGAGGGTTTTCCGGGCTGGCATTTGGAATGCTCGGCCATGAGTCGCAAATACTTGGGCGCACAGTTTGACATTCACGGCGGCGGACTAGATTTGATGTTCCCCCACCACGAGTGCGAAATCGCGCAGAGCCAAGCCAGTAACAACCACTCAGACGCGGCCCGCTTTTGGGTACACAACAACCTCATTACCATCAACGGCAAAAAGATGGGCAAATCGCTGGGTAATTTTATTACCCTGGGCGAGCTGTTTAGCGGCCAGCATGAGTTGCTGCAACAGGCCTACAGCCCCATGACGGTGCGTTTCTTTATTTTGCAAGCCCATTACCGCAGCACCCTAGATTTCAGTAACGACGGACTTTTGGCCGCTCGCAAAGGCTATTTAAAAGTAATGAACGGCCTGCGTATTCTAGACCAGTTGCAGTATCCGGCCGCGGCCGATGGCGTAGATCCCATCGCCGAAAAAGAAATTCAGAAACTAACCGCTGATCTGGTAGCCCCGTTGCATGATGATTTAAACACCGCCAAAGCCATTGCCAACCTGTTCAACTTGCTTAAAAAAGTAAACAGCATGCACACCGGCGGCTTTAAGTTGGAAACCATTTCTCAAGAAACTTTTGAGCAAATGCGCACGCACTTCCGCACGCTGGTGCAAGATGTTTTGGGCTTGCAAATAGAATTCACTGCCGATGCCCGGGAGTTGCTCCAGGTGGTGCTTGGCTTTTACCAAGAAGCCAAAGAGGCCAAAGATTACGCCAAAGTAGATGCCATTCGGGCGCAATTGAAAGGCCAGGGCATTGTAATAAAAGACATGAAAACCGGAATTGACTGGGCTTATGAAGAATAACATGTTTCCGCTGCTCTGCGGCACTGTTCTGGCGTTGGGCCTAGTTTCTACTTCCTGCGATTCAAAAACATCTTCAGAAACGGGAGGGAACGTGGGGCAAACGGCTGCCGCCGATGCAAAACCAGTGGCCGTGCCCAGCTTTAACGCTGACAGCGCTTATCAGTACGTGGCCCAGCAAGTTGCTTTTGGTCCGCGCGTGCCCAATACCCCGGCTCACCGCGCCTGCGGCGATTACCTTATCCAGAAGCTGAAGGACTTGGGCGGCAA
>JBBSSO010000384.1:0-3005 GCA_038241905.1 Cytophagales bacterium
TACCCTTCACGGTCGGTGACTACTTGTATGTTTTGGTAGTTGAATTTCACCTCTACCACGGCGTTCCGTACCTCATCGCTCTCAAACCGGCGGTACATGTTCAGTAGATTTTTCCAGAGCGTGTCATTTTCAGCGGCCGATGTAATGTTATTATTAGCCAGAATCCTACCCTTTACATACAGGCGGTTAACGGTTCCGTAGCTGCGGTAAGGCACTATGTGCAGCGGTTTGTACCAGCCCATTCGGTTCCGGAAACGCTCCATAAACAAATCCACGGAGTCATCTGCGGATTCAAGTTTACTAGCCAAAAAGGATTTCCAATCTTCGTTCATTAGGCTTTGTTCTTGGGTGTAAATTAGGAGACTATGCCGAAAATAGTTACATTTTTAAGTAACGTTTTAATTGGCTGTAGTCAGCGTTGGAGGGCGATGACGATGGCGAACAACCCGCTTGTTTGGCTTGATTCTGAATTTCCTGAATCCGGTTGTTGGGCGATGGGTGCGTACTTAGAAACTCTGGCGCGGCCCCTTTTTGCTCCAAACTTTCCAGCTTCTGAAAAAACCCAGCCGCTCCATCGCACGCATAATAATCAGTGCCTTTTAGGTAACGCACGGAATATGAATCAGATTCACGCTCATAATCTCGGCTAAATTTTAGACCCGCTAGTTGACCTACAATTTGCCCGGTAATGCGCTCCAACTCGCCAGAACTTTCTCCTAGAGCCAGAGAAAGTAGAAAAGAAATTCCGTATTGTTTTTGTAGTTGTTTTATGGTGTGGCGTTGGTCAGCGTGGGCAATTTCATGGCCCAGCACGCCGGCTAATTGGTCTTCTGTATCTAGGTAATTAATTAGGCCGGTGAAAACATAAATGTGGCCTCCCGGCGTCGCGAACGCATTAAGTGTTTCCGGATCATCAATCAATTTCACCTCCCAAGCAAACTCAGACTTATAGCTTACCTCGCCTGAGTTCAGAATTCTTTCCACAATTTTATCAACTTGCGCGTACGCTTTCTTAATTTTTGGATTAGTCGTATTGCGTTCTAGCAATTGGCCTTTGGCGCGGAACGTGGAATCTACCTGAGCAGACACCTGCTTGCCCAAGGCAATATCATCGTCAATAGAAAAGTAAACGTGGTCGCCGTTTTTGTCTGTGCTACAGCCAAATAAGCCTAAAAAAGCCGAAAGAAAAATCAGAGTAAAAGCTCCGGAAAAGCGTTGTGATGGCATAAAATAAAAACAAAATTAGGCTAGCGCCGATGAAATCAAATCCTTTTACGAACAAGAAGTTTTTGCGATGAAAAACCTTTAATTAGCAGCTGCATGGTAGTAGAAATAGAAAGTCTCCGGAAGGTAAATAAATGAATCAAAAACCGCAAACAAAGTTCAGTGCTGTTTTAGGCCTGTTTTTCTAAAATTAGGCCTAAAACAGCAAAACTTTCTAGCCCTATAAATGGTAAAGCTGAAAAGAACGCACCCACATTATGGACAAAACCTCCTTGCCAGAAGACCTTTCCGCCGATGCCGCCCGCCAAGCCGGACTTCGCTATTTTCCGGATACCAAAGCAGGATTTACCCGCGCTCAAAAAGGCAAAAAAACAGAATTTCTCAACGCCAAAGGAGATAAAATATCTGAAGATAAAGTACTAGACCGTTTGCAGAAACTGGTAATTCCGCCTGCGTGGACAGATGTCTGGATTTGTCCATCGGCCAACGGCCACATTCAGGTCACTGGCAGAGACGACAAAGGTCGGAAACAATACATATACCATCAGCAATGGAACCAAGCCCGCAGCCTTACTAAATTTGGTAAAATGATTGCCTTCGGGAAAGCGCTGCCAAAAATACGCGAACAGGTAGAGAAAGATTTGCGGCTAAAAAAATTGGAAAAGCGCAAGGTGCTAGCCGTGGTGATTGAATTGCTAGATAATTCGTTTATCCGCATCGGGAACCGGTATTATGCAAAGTCCAACAAATCTTACGGACTCACTACCCTCCGCGACCGCCACGTGACCATTGAAGGCGATAATCTGCGACTAGAATTTGTGGGCAAAAAAGGCATTAAGCAAGAAATAAGTCTTAAAGACAAGCGATTGGCGAAGCTGGTAAAACAGTGCCAAGACATACCAGGTTACGACCTCTTTCAGTATTACGATGAAGACGGAAACCGGCAGCCAATTGAATCTGGCGATGTGAATGATTACCTACGCAGCTTGTGCCAAGAAGAATTTACCGCCAAAGATTTCCGGACTTGGGGCGGCTCTGTATTGATGGTGGAATGCCTGGAGCACGTTTTAGACCAAAATCCAGAAATTGGCAAAGAGAAATCTATGAAAGAAGCTACCAAATTGGTAGCTCAAGAACTGGGCAACACACCTACGGTGTGCAGTAAATATTACATCCACCCAGAGGTGGTTAACCTTTTTAAAGAAGACAAACTCTTAGATTATCTCCGGAAGCACGATGCCAAAAAGAGCAAAGAAACCCCGCATTTAACCCGAACGGAAGAATTTTTAATTAAAATGCTGAAAGAAGTAAATAAGAAAAACGGCATTTAAAAATTTAATTTTTCTCCTTCAAATTTCAGCTGTTTTAGGCCTGTTTTTTCAAAAACAGGCCTAAAACAGCAATTCTAAAATAGCTCAAAATACTGATGTAAATTTGCGATAGCAATGCGCTATAATCCTTCACGGTCAAAGGCATGCACTTCTACGCTTTTGCTTAGTTTGAGTCGGGTTTCTTTGCCTTTCACTATTTCAATGCCGCGTTTGGTGTCATACACTCTGGTTTTTCGGGCCCAGCCTTTCACGAAAGACGTATCTGTTAATTCATCCTCGCCCATGCCCCCGTAAATGTTCAGCAGCATTCCTTTTTCGCCTTTACCACTTATTTTAAATTCGTCTTCTTGGCCCAACCCGTACAATGAAATTGAGTTGGTATGACCGTAGATAAAGAGGCGCTCAAATACCAAAAGCGGCGGCTGGTTTTCGTCGGTTGATTTCTGATAA
>JBBSSO010000385.1:0-3003 GCA_038241905.1 Cytophagales bacterium
CCGCCGCTTCTAGGTTGGTGACCAAAGACCAAGTGGCCCGCCTGAAAGCCAGTGGCTTAGAAGTAATTTCCTGCGGAGCCAATGTGCCGTTTCAAGATCCGGAAATTTTCTTTGGACCTACCGGCGAGTTTGCCGACCAGCACCTCTCCGTAATTCCTGATTTTGTGGCCAACTGCGGCATGGCGCGCGTGTTTGCCTACCTGATGGAGCAAGACATAGAAATTACGGACCAAGCCATTTTCACAGACATCGCCCGCACCATCCGGCAAGCGCTTGAGAAAACCTACGCCCGTAATCCGCATAAAACCGAAATCGCAAAAGCATCTTTTGAAATTGCCTTGAGCCAACTGCTGTAAAATCTCTTACCCAATCTCCATCGCCCTGTTTTGCGCGTAATTTTACAAAAACAGGCCTAAAACAGCTTTTACGGCGGGCGGTTTCTTGCGCCTACAAGATTTCTAACGTCCCCATCGGCTGGCCGGAGAGATAATTTTTCTTTTCAGGTATAATCGCCAATTTTACCGGCAACACCCCACCTCGGACCGCTTGGTTGACCGGGGCTTTCTGATGTTATGCAAGAGCAGCTTTCTGAAATATTAAAATATACCCTGCTAGGGAACACCGTGCAGCAGATTCTCATTTTTGTGGGCATTATGCTGGCGGGTTATCTGTTTAAAACGGCGCTTTCTAAAGTACTTTCCAGCATTCTGTTTGGCGTAGTTGTTAAGCGGTTTAACACAGATGTAACCAAAGAAGAATTCCGGCGCCTGCTGGTGCGGCCGCTGGGCAACCTCACGTTTCTGGTGTTTCTGTACGTGGCTTTTGAACAGCTTACCTACCCGCCCGAGCTGGGTTTACCCACCAAAGACGAGATAGGTTTACAGCGCATACTGCGACGGATTTACAATATTTTCCTCATCGGGGTGCTGACCTGGGTGATGATGCGCTTGCTAGATTTTTTAGGAATTATCTTCTCCAAACGGGCCGCCAAAACCCACTCGAAGCTAGATGATCAGCTAGTGCCTTTCTTTGTAGATTTCTCCAAGGTCATTCTGGTTATTATTGGCTTTTTCATCATTCTAGGCACCGTTTTCAATGTTAACGTGGCCGGTTTGGTGGCCGGTCTGGGCGTGGGCGGTTTGGCCATTGCCTTTGCCGCCAAAGAAAGCTTAGAAAACCTGCTGGCTTCTTTTACCATCTTCCTGGATCATCCGTTTGTGGTGGGTGATTTGGTGCAGGTAGGCGAAATTATTGGGACGGTTGAAAAGATTGGCTTCCGGAGCACTCGCATCCGGACCATTGAAAAAAGCTACGTAACGCTGCCCAATAAGCACATGATTGACAAGCCTTTAGACAACCTAACGTTGCGCACGTTCCGGCGGGTTACGTTTGAGATTATGCTCTCGCAAGCTACTACGCCAGAGCAAATGCGGGGCGCTTGCCAAGACATTCAGACGTACATAGACAACCACCCCCGCACCAATGACGACGGCCAAGCGCGCTTTTACCGCCTAGGTCCGCATTCCAAAGACATCCGGATTTTCTACTTTATCAATACCATTGAATGGGAGGAGTACATGAAAATAAGGGAGGAAATTAACTATGAAATTGAGGCCATCGTGGGCCGACACGGCGCAACTTTTGCCTACCCGCCATCCATGAATTATGTACCGCACGGTTAAGCATTTGCTTAAAAATTTAGCTTCGTAATCCGGAAATGGCAAGGTGTACTCAAGCGCTTTTGAGCAGCATAAAACGGTTAGTATAAGTGAAATTCTTTATCGGCTAAAGCCGATGGTATAAACTGCTAGCTAATTAAAGTAACGCTTGTGTTTTAGGCCTGTTTTTGCAAAAACAGGCCTAAAACACAAACCAAAGCCCCTGTCGCGCTATGCAGCAGGGGCTTTGGTTTGTAAAAGCAATATTTAAAATTTGACAGACTTGCGTCGAATAAATATAATGGGTTTAGCGGCGGCCACCTAAGATTCCACCTAGCAAACCGCCTAATCCGCCGGAGCCCATGCCTGCGCCATAGCCGGAGCGTCCGCCCAAGCCACCCAGAATGGAAGCCATGGAACCGAGTCCGCCGCCGCGTTGTCTACCGCCGCCCATCATGCCGCCGCCTAACAAACCACCCAGCAGACCGCCTAAGCCGCCGCCCATGCCCGAACCGCTATTCCTGGTTGCGCCACCGCCTCGCCGACGGTTCATCATGCCACTAATAACCATGGGCGCCACTACGCCCAAAATACCGGTGACCATAGCCGGCGAGATGCCCGAATTTTTGAACATATCGCCAAAGCCGCTTTTGCTCAAGAAAGATTGCGAAGTAGGGTCTTCGCCTTGCTCCTGCGCCACGTTGGCTTTGTCTACAAACTCGTCTAGAATGCTGAACTGTTTCTGGTCAATACCCAGGTATTTACCTACTTCGCCAATCCGGTTCTGTTCTTCGGCGGTGTATTGGCCATCGGCTTTAGCGAAGCTGATAATATCTGTTAAGAAAGAAAAACGCAATTCGCTGCCTTTTAACACATCTAAACAGCGTTGCAGGCTTATCTGGGAAGGGTTTTGAGCGATGGAGGTAATCTCAGCGTGCAAGTTCTGAGGCAACTCAGCCGCCTCTGCTAAAAGTTCTAGAAACTGAATTTCTTCCTCAGACACGTGACCATCGGCGGAAGCCATAGTAGCCAATGCGCCTAGATACGCGCCTTTTTCCTCGTTTGCATAGTTCTTGAGCAGGGTGGTATTTTGGTTACTCATAGTTGTAGGTTTTGGTAGAAAGTATAGCTAACGCCTGCAAGGATAAGGAGTTGGCGTTTTTGCCCTACTTTTCTAAAAACAGGCCTAAGAGCATGTTTAAATTACTGGCGTCCGGTTAAAACACGGGATTAGTTTCACTTCCTGAGGAAAGTTATATTCGCGGAAATAAAAAAAGAGGAAGGCTCTACAATTCGACCTGTCCTGCCCTCCTCCCGAAACGATAGTTCCTATGAGTAAAAATAC
>JBBSSO010000386.1:0-2995 GCA_038241905.1 Cytophagales bacterium
CATAATGCTTTTTGCCAGGCGCGTTGGCGGCAATCTGAAAGGAAATGTCTACCTGTGCACGCGCGGACAAAGTGATTTTTTTAGTTTGGATGGGTTTGCCGTTTTCTAACAATTGCACCGTTACCCCTGAACCCGCTAACCCGTGCTGACGAAGCCGGGCCACCACCGGGAAAGTGGTGCCCGTGTAGTTAATTTTGTTGTACAGCACTTCTTCCACCGCTACATCTCTTTTAGGAATGGTATCTCCTAAAGCCACCGGAAAAATGGCGGTTCCATACTGCTGGAAAGTAGGCGTAGGCCCTTGGTTGTGAATTCCATCAGACAAAAGAATCACGGCGGCCAAGTTCTGGTTGCGGTAAAGATTGGCGCTCTTAGAAAGCAGGGCGTGCAGGTTAGTAGTGGTGGCGGAGAAACTTTCGCGCGCTACGTTGGCCTGCGCGGAATCTGTCTGCGGATGCGTTTGCACTTCTACCCGGAAACCTTTTTTGCGCAGGCTTTCGGCTAATAAATCCGTGGTGGTGAGGGTCTGCGAAAGTTGCGCCGGCGGTGTAAAAAGTTTAACGGATTGCGAATTATCTAAGGCCAGCACCACCGTTGGTTTTAGCTCTTCCTGAACCCGGTGTTGGGTGTAGGGCTGGAGTAACAGAAAGCCGAGAAGCGTGACTAAAGTTGCCCGTAAAGCAGCCAAAAACCAACGCAGTCCGGTGGGCCACGGACCATTTTTGCGGTACAGAAACCACGCCACCGCCACGCCTGCCGCCAAACAGAGCAAGATGTACCAAGCAGAAGAAACAGTGTGGATCTGGAAATAGGGCACAGGCAAGGGGTTGGTTTTTTCTATCTACCAGCAAGATAAGACTTGTTGCACAGAAGTTAGAAATCTTTTTATAGCCGATGGCAGCGTTTGCTCACAAATTTTCTTTCTTGTTTTAGGCCTGTTTTTCCAAAAACAGGCCTAAAACAAGAAAGAAAACTTAGGGTAAATCTTCCGCCTACGGCCGATGCTCGTTTTAATTCAGAGCTTGTTTAAGTTTTGATTTTGCCGGCGAAAACAGGAAGCGAAAGGTTCTGACGAAGCGTTTTTTGAGCAACATAGCAGCGCTATGGTGAGAGAAAAAGGCTAAGACAGGTTCTTTTGATGCCTGTTTGCAGCGCAAAAGACAAATTTAAACATGCTCTTAATCAATTGTCTGGGCAAAAGAAAGCCGCGGTTCCAGTAAGAACCACGGCTTTCTCTAAATATCTTCTTGGTTGTAAAAATTACGTCAGCAGGCCGCCGTCTACTTGCAGGGTTTGGCCTGTAATGTAGGTTGACAAATCTGAGGCTAAGAAAACCGCTGCCGCCGCTACGTCTTCTGGCGTGCCGCCGCGCTTTAACGGAATTGCTTTTCTCCATTCGGCCACCAGCGCATCGCCTAGTTCAGCGGTCATTTCGGTTTCTATAAAGCCCGGCGCGATGGCGTTACTACGTATGTTTCTAGAACCCAATTCCAACGCCACCGATTTGGTGAACCCAATAATGCCCGCTTTGGAGGCCGCATAATTGGCCTGACCTGCGTTGCCTTTTATGCCCACCACGCTCGCCATGTTAATAATGGAGCCGCTTTTGGCCCGCATCATGTGCTTGGTAGCGGCCTTGGTTAAGTTAAAAACAGATTTGAGGTTGGTGTTAATTACAGCATCCCACTGCTCTTCAGACATGCGCATGAGCAGGCCATCTTTGGTAATGCCGGCGTTATTCACCAACACATCTAACTTGCCGAAATCTTTGATTACGTCCTCTACCAACGCCTCGGCCTGTGCGTAATTAGACGCATCTGACCGATAGCCTTTTGCTTGGATGCCAAACTCGGCCAATTCCTGTTCTAATTGCTGGCCTTTCTCAACGCTAGACAAATACGTAAAAGCCACGTTAGCGCCTTGTTCGGCGTATTTTACGGCAATTGCTCGGCCAATACCTTTAGAGGCGCCGGTTACTAAGGCTATTTTTCCTTCCAGTAATTTCATAGGTCTTTTTTAATGCACCCGCCGCGTAAGCGCAAGCGGGCAAACGTTGCAGCCCAAAGATACTAATTGCCGACAGTAGCCAAAACAACGCCCCAAAATTTTGGTTGGCATTGCCTGTTTTAGGCTTGTTTTTCAAAAAACAGGCCTAAAACACGTGGCTTATTTACAATAACGACTGATGAGTTTTTTGGCGGGATCAACACCCAATTCCACGGCTTTTTTCCAATCGGCGCAGGCGGCTTTGCGGTTGCGTTGGTTGTGCTTGAGCAAGCCGCGGTTGTAATAAGCTTCGGCCAGAGAACCGTCTAAGGCAACAGCTTTGTCATAATCTACTAAAGCAGGGCTGTATTTTTTCTGCCGTAAAAGCACGTTGGCGCGGTTTAAATACGCCACCGCGTAATCGGGCTGCAGGGCGATGGCCTGCGTGAAATCTGCCATGGCGCCCTTGTGTTCTTTAAGGCGCATTTTGTTTAGACCACGGTTGTTATACGCCTTCGCATATTCGGGCTGGTAGGTAATGGCTTTGTCATAGTCAGCGATGGCGGCGCGGTACTGCTTTCTTTCCCACTTAATATCGGCCCTGAATTTATAAGATTCTGCATCAGTAGGAACTAAGTCGATGGCCATGCTGAAATCGGCAGCAGCGCCTTCGTAATCCTTTAGCTCATATTTAGCTACACCCCGCAGACGGTAAAGACTGCCGTCGGCGGGTCGTTTGGCGATAGCGGCGTCATACTCGCGCACTGCGCCAGAGAAGTCATTTTTGCTAGCTCGCTCCAAGCCTTCGCGGTAATGGGTTTTGGCGGTTTTACAGCCCAGAGCCAGCACAAAAAGCAGAACGCAACAGGCCGCAAAGCGAAGTTTATGAGATAAAAGAATGGAAGGAATTTTTGGCATAAACATGGTGGTGAATTGCTTCTACCTTTTGACTTTTTGGGCAGATGGTTAAAGATACATCTTCTACATCGACCTAAAAATAGTGTTATAA
>JBBSSO010000387.1:0-2990 GCA_038241905.1 Cytophagales bacterium
GCAGGTTTGCAGTCAACTGGAAAAACAGCTGGGAATAAGCAAAAATTATTTACGCGTAGAAACCCGGCGGCAAAAAATACAGCAGCAGGTAAACGAAGGCAACCAGCAATTGCACCAGCTACGCACCTCTTTGGCGCGCACTACCACGCACTACCAGCAGGCCCAAGATAAATGGAAAGATTTGCAGCATATTGTGGATTTGCAGCGTCAAATTCAACAGTATGAAGAGGCTCGGACCCAGCTGCAACCCCAGCAACCTTGCCCGCTGTGCGGATCTGCCCATCATCCGTACGTAACAGAACACCAACCGCTTTCGCTCTCAGAGGCCCAACAAAACCTGGTCAGCCAGCGGCAAGTGTTAGATAAATTACTGCTTCAGGAAAGGGAAGAAAGTGCGGCGTTTCGCAAATTAGAGGTAGATCAGCAACACCAGCAGGAACAACTCACGGATCTGGCCAGCGAGTCAAGTCAGCTGCAAACCGGGTTTGCGGAACTGAACCTTGCCTTAGCGGTAACCCATGCTTTAGACGATATCGCCACGGTAGAACAACTTTGGCAGACTCGAAAAATAGAACTGCAAACGGCTACAGCCACGCTGGCTACTCTCCGGCAACTGCGGTCAGAAACGGAACAAGCGCATCAAACGGAACGCAATTTACAGCAGGAGCAGCAGCGTTTTAGGCATGAAATTGAAAAATCTAACCAAAAGCACAGTCATGTAGAAGCGCAGTTGACAACCCTTATAGAAATTTTAAAAGATTTAGAAGAGCAAGAAAATGTAGTATACGCCGCCGTTCGCTCATTTTTTGCCACGTATGGTCTAAGCTATTCTGGCGCCAACGGAAAAGAATTGCAAGCGCAATTAGAGGAAAGGCGTGACCGCATGGACCTGAAAAAAGCCGCCCTCCCAGAAGCCAAAGAGAAACGCCAAAAAGCTAGTCTGGACGTAGAGAATACCCAGAAATTGTTGGTCGAAAAAAAGTTCGAATTAGAAACTGGGCAAGACCGACTGGCTTTAGCCGAAGCAGAGCTAAAGGAACTGCAGCAACAGCGCTATCTTCTTCTGCCTGAAGGTCTGGAGCCCCAAACCGAGAAAAAACGCTTACAGGAAATTCTACAAATAGCGTCTCAGAACCAGATAGCGGAAGAAAAAGCACTGCAAAAGGAAACGGAAAATTTAAATTTACTCCAGCACCAAGCATCGACTAAAAAAGCCGAGGCGCAAGCCACCCACCAACGCATTACCGAACTAGAGCAACAGCTGCTGGAAAGGATTTCGTCCTTACACCTTACTACCGTATACGACCTACAAGCGCGGCTTTTACCAGATTTTGAAGCTAAAAAATTGCGTCTGGAAAAGGAAAACTTACAAAATTCTTTAAACCAATTGACCCACAGTTTGGCGCAAAGTCAAACGGAATACCAGCAAGAAATAGCGCGCAACTTAACAGATTCAACGCTGGATGAAGTTCAAACCCAACTAGATAACCAAGAAGAAGAGCGAAACCAATATCTGACGCAGAGTGCGCGGCTTGAAATGCAATTGCAGCAAGATACCCAGCTGCGGCAAAAACACCAGCTTCTGAGCCAGCAACTGGAAATACAAAAAAAGGAGACTCAACGCTGGGAGCGCCTTTCAAGTTTAATCGGCTCTGCCGATGGCATTAAGTTTAGTAAATATGCACAAAGCCTGACGCTGGCCCGCCTGGTACAATTGGGAAATCGTCACCTGCATCGTCTAAATGAACGCTACCGCATTTTGAAAAGCACGGAGAATCAACTGGAACTGCAAATTTTAGACACGCACCAAGGCGATGCTGTGCGGTCCATAAATTCTCTTTCAGGCGGCGAAAGTTTTCTGGTAAGCTTGGCGCTAGCTTTAGGCCTATCCGATTTGGCTAGCCACAAAACCCAGATTCACTCTTTATTTATAGACGAAGGTTTCGGGACGTTGGATGCAGAAACTTTGGACGTGGCCATGGATGCGCTGGAAAGTCTGCAAGCTAGCGGCAAAATGATTGGCATTATCTCACACGTAGAGGCTTTGAAAGAACGCATCAGTACGCAGGTAATAGTAGAAAAACACGCGGCCGGCCGCAGTAGCATGAAAGTAGTAAGCGGCCTTACCGTTTAAAGTTTGGACTCCTGTTTTAGGCCTGTTTTTTAAAAAACAGGCCTAAAACAGAAAATCATGAAATAGCTCTTTTATAATTTGAATTGGCTCAAATAGCCGATAAGTAAAACAGGTTTCCCCTCGATAATATAGTAAGTCTCAAGTCAGAATTAGATGTTTAATATGAACCACCTGCACCCTACTCTTAAAACTACATTTCTGCTTTTCTGGCTTTTTCTGTTTCTCAGTTGTCAGCATACTTCCAAAGAAAGCCAACAGCAAAAGGATTTATACCAAGTTATCGCTATCAAAGATGGAGACACCATTGAAATTTTAAAAGACGGAAAACCGCTGCGGATTAGAATACAGGGCGTAGACTGCCCTGAGAAAAGGCAAGATTTCGGGACCAAGGCGCAGCAATTTACCTCAGATTTAGTTTTTGGTAAGCGCGTGAAGTTGGTGGTGCACGGCCAAGACCGTTACGGTCGCACCTTAGGCGAAATTGTTCTACCCGACGGTCGTAACCTGGGGAATGAACTGGTTAAATACGGATTTGCCTGGCATTATAAAACGTACTCCAAAGACCCGGAATTAGCCCGATTGGAACTCGAGGCTCGGGCAGCAAAAAGAGGTCTTTGGGCAGGGCCATCGCCGGTGGCGCCTTGGGATTATAGAAGGCCTAAAAACAAACAAGCAACTCTTGCCAAAACTGCCAGCAAACAAGCGCCAACTATTGTAAATAAGAACGGTCCAGCATATATCTGCATGAGCAAAAGTGCCGCTACCTACCACCTGAACCCGACTTGTCACCTATTAAAACGATGTAAAAGTGCCATTAGCGCCGTTACTCAAGCCAAGGCAAAGAGCCAAAACCGTA
>JBBSSO010000388.1:0-2972 GCA_038241905.1 Cytophagales bacterium
GATTTGGTTGCATCATAATTGTTGGTACGCTTCTTTTTTGTGGGCTAAAGCCGATGGACAAAAGGCGTAAAATTTCCCTTCTCCCGCTCTTCTTAGCCCACTCCTAAAATCTATGTAAAAAATCTTGTGTCTTAAATCCTATGTCTTGTGTCTAGTATCTACCTAAAACGCTTTCAAGCTCAAGTCCAAACTCCGGTTAGAGTGGGTCAGGGCCCCGACGGAGATAAAGTCAACTCCGGTTTCAGCCACCGCCCGAATGGTTTCTTCCGTAATGCCGCCGCTGGCTTCGGTTTCAAAGGCGCCCTTTATGAGTTCTACCGCTTCGCGCAGCAAAGGTACTTCAAAGTTATCCAACATAATGCGGTTAACGCCGCCGACTTCCAACACTTGCTTCACTTCGGCTAGGTTGCGGGTCTCAATTTCTATTTTAAGCAGCTTTCCGGTACTGGCCAGGTAGCGGTGCGTAGCGGAAATAGCTTTTTCAATGCCGCCCGCATAGTCAACGTGGTTGTCTTTGAGCATAATCATGTCATACAGCCCAAACCGATGGTTGGTGCCGCCTCCTATCAAAACGGCCCACTTTTCCATCATCCTAAAGTTGGGCGTAGTTTTGCGGGTGTCTAGCAACTTGGCCTTGGTGCCCTCTATCAGTTTGCAAAGGCTTTTGGTATAGGTAGCAATGCCGCTCATGCGCTGCATGCAATTAAGCACCAGTCGCTCAGCCGTTAAAATGCTTTGCGCCTTGCCGTGGATGGTAAACGCAACGTCGCCGTGGGTTATTTGGGCGCCATCTTGCAAATGCACTTCCATCCGAAGGCTGGGGTCTACTTCATGAAAAATCTTCCAAGCCAGTTCTACGCCGGCTAAAATACCCTCGTCTTTTACCAGAAGTTGGGCCTGGTTCTGGGCATCGGCCGGAATAGCCGCCAAAGACGAGTGGTCGCCATCGGCTACGTCTTCCTGTAGAGCCAGACGGATAAAGGTCTGCAGGCGTTCATGGGTAAGGTAGGGTGCTTTCACAATGCAAAAATAAAAAAAGGCACCGAACATTCGGTGCCTTTTGCAGGATAAGACTGAAACCAGCCTATTATAAATAGTTAAGACATCAGAAACAAAACTTTTAAAATTACAACATCTTGACTTTAAGTCATTTAGTAAATAAAAAAGTCTTGCGTCTTGTGTCTTATATCTTGCGTCTTATTTAAACTCGATGGTATCTATCTTAAAGGTATTGCCTACTTTTTTGCCTTTTACTACTACGTTGTAGCGGCCGCCTTTGTGGTTGTATTTGCCCAAAGCGTATTGTTGGCCATCTTCTGAGCCGCCTTGGTGGTCAAAACCGAAACTAGCTGGCGGATTTTTACTGAAAAAATTACGAATCACCATTTCCGCCTGGCTTTGGCTATAGCTGGCGTTGTTGCCGTCAATACTTACTTCTACTTTATTGCCGAAATAGCGAGCTAGATCGCGGGAGGAACCGGCTTTTAGGGCCGCCGCTACGCCACCCATCGCATCTGACTGGGCAAAGGCTTGTCCAGCACCCATCCAAATAACTGACAGTACCACGGTCAAGGCAACCAATCTTTTTAAATTCTTCATGTCTTTTATTCTAAACAAGTTTCTATGGATATAGCCAAAACTATGCCAAAGGCTGCGCGGTTCTAGACCTTAAATATATAGGAAAACTGCGGAAATCCGCGCCAATTGTCAATTTTTTCAGCGCACCTCGTATCTTTACCAATATGAGCAAGAAGGTACTTTTAATGATTCTGGATGGATGGGGCTTGGGCACCGACCCTACCGTATCCGCAATTACGCACGCCCGTACGCCTTTCGTAGATTCACTTTACCAAAATTATCCGCACGCCACGTTGCAGGCATCTGGCGAGGCCGTCGGGTTACCCGAGGGGCAAATGGGGAATTCTGAGGTGGGCCACATGAATTTGGGCGCCGGGCGCGTTGTTTACCAAGATCTGGTAAAAGTAAACGTTGCCATCCGTGAAAATACCTTAGGCCAAACTCTTGCGCTGCGCAATTTCTGGACCTACGCCCGCGAAAACGGGAAACCCGTGCATATTATGGGCTTGGTATCTGACGGAGGCGTGCACTCGCACATTGAACATTTAAAAGCCATTTGCAGCTTGGCGCACAACGAAGGTTTGCAGAACGTGTTTGTGCACGCGTTTACGGACGGTCGTGATACGGACCCCAAAGGCGGTTTGGCTTACCTCACTGACCTGGAAAGCCACTTAGAAACCACTACCGGCAAGATTGCTTCCATTATTGGCCGCTACTACGCTATGGACCGCGACAACCGTTGGGAGCGGGTTAAACTGGCGTATGACCTGCTAGTACACGGCCAAGGCACGCCAACCACCAACTGGCGCGATGCTCTAAAAGCCTCCTACGCTGCAGGCGTTACCGATGAATTTATTCAGCCGCTAGTTTGTGTAAACGATGCAGGTGCTCCCATCGCCAAAATTATGGAGGGCGATGTAGTCATTTGCTTTAATTTTAGAACTGACCGTGGCCGCGAGATTACCCAAGCTTTGACCCAGCGGGCCTTTCCGGAGCAGAACATGACCCCGTTGAACCTGCGCTACTACACGCTCACCAACTATGACAATACGTTTGTAGGGGTGCAGCCCATCTTTGACAAAGACAACCTGAGCAACACGTTGGGCCAGGTCCTGGAAGCCGCCGGCAAGCGCCAGATAAGAATAGCCGAAACTGAAAAATATCCGCACGTTACCTTTTTTTTCTCAGGCGGCCGTGAGCTTCCGTTTGAAGGAGAGAAGCGGCTTATGTGCGCATCGCCCAAAGTGGCCACGTATGACCTGCAACCCGAGATGAGCGCTTTTGACATTAGAGACGTTATTCTGCCGGAAATAACCCAAGAAACCGCTGATTTTATCTGCCTCAACTTCGCGAACCCAGACATGGTGGGCCACACCGGGGTATTTGAGGCCGCC
>JBBSSO010000389.1:0-2956 GCA_038241905.1 Cytophagales bacterium
AACGTAGTCTTTTAAAGCGTCAAGATGGTGGTTACCCTTCAGTATGGAGCCTTCGTCTACGTTGGCCACGTAAATAACGGGTTTAATGGTAAGCAGCAGCAAGTCCTCTACAGACTCCAAATCTTCTTCGGTTACTTCTAACGAGCGCGCGTTTTTGCCGCTGGTTAAATGATTTTTGAACCGTTGTAAGCTGGCAAACTCTTTTTTGGCTTTCGCATCGCCAGATTTGGCGGTACGTTCTACTTTAGAAATCTTTTTGTCGATGGACTCCAAGTCCTTCAATTGCAGTTCCGTATCAATAACTTCTTTGTCAAACACCGGATCTACGCCACCCGCTACGTGCACAATGTTAGGGTCGTCAAAGCAGCGTACCACGTGAATAATGGCATCTACTTCTCGGATATTTGCCAGAAATTTATTACCCAAACCTTCGCCTTTGCTAGCGCCTTTAACTAAGCCGGCAATGTCTACAAACTCAATAACGGTTGGTAACACGCGTTGCGGTTTTACCAATTCTTCAAGAATTTGCAAGCGCTCATCTGGCACGGTAATTACGCCCACGTTGGGTTCAATGGTGCAAAAAGGATAATTAGCCGCTTCGGCTTTGGCGTTTGACAAGGCATTGAACAGCGTAGACTTACCTACGTTTGGCAGGCCCACTATTCCACAACGGAGTCCCATAGAATTAAAATGATGTAAAAGTTCTGGCTTGAATTGGTCCCGGCAATCTCTTTTTATAAGAATAATTTATCCGGAACGGCCGCAAATATACAGAAAGGAAAGCGAATAGGAGGGGAGACCTATAAAGAGTGGCTGTTTTAGGCCTGTTTTTCGAAAAAGAGGCCTAAAACAGGAACGTGCAAACGTAAAAAAAGCTCATGCCTTACATGAGCTAGGGTTGAAGCCGGGTAAAAAACTATTCCCACTTCAATTCACCATCCACCGCTACTTGGGCTTCTAGTTGAACGTGCGCTTGTTCTTGCTCCAGTTCTAGCCGGTTTAAGTCGGCGAGGGCATCTTCGGTTAACAATTCTTCTTTTACGTGGTTCACCGTGTCTTGCAGGGCTTCCAAAAATTTTGCGAAATCTTCTTTGTACAAGAAAATTTTGTGTTTCTCGTACGTGTAGGTATCATCCTTCAGCTTACGCTTACTTTCTGTTATGGTCAGATAGTAGTCGTTGGAGCGGGTAGATTTCACATCAAAGAAATAGGTGCGCTTTCCGGCTCTTACTCGCTGCGAGTAAATTTCTGCATTCTCATTGTTCTCTTCTACCATGACTTGAAGGGTTCCTTATAAGTAATATGAAGTAGCCAATTTAGTAGAACAGATTGATATCTGAAAATTTTTATGTTTATTTTTAACACCTACATTGGTTTGTAATAAAGAACAGCGTAATTCTATGTCGATAAAAATTAAGTACATATTACTAATTATTAGCGCTTTACCTCTCTTTGCTATAACAGCCGCTTTTAATCAGAAAGGAACTGCTACCTATTATGCTACCAAACTTGTTGGGCGCAAAACTACCAGTGGCGAGAAATATGACCCTTTTAAAATGACCGCGGCCCACGCAACGCTGCCCTTACAAAGCTATGTTACTGTAAAAAACCTTAAAAACAACAAAGCAGTGGTCGTAAGGATTAACGACCGCATGAGCCGAAAATCTCGGTTTGTTATTGATTTGTCTAAGGTTGCCGCTCAAAAATTAGGAATAAAGCCTGGCGTCGGGATGGCCCCGGTATTAATAACAAAAGCCAACCAATTAATAGAAACAGCAGAGGAAGCTACACCAATAGATACAACGCAATGAGCAGAATGGAAATAGATTTGGATGCAGTCCGGAACACGCAAAACCTAGAATTTTTGGCTAAGCGATTGGTGGAAGGCTTTATTACCGGCTTGCACAAATCGCCTTACCACGGTTTTTCGGTTGAGTTCTCAGAGCATAGGTTGTACAATCCCGGTGAGAGCACCCGTCATATAGATTGGAAAGTTTTTGCCCGCACTGAAAAACTGTTTGTAAAGCGGTACGAAGAAGAAACCAACCTTCGCTGCCAGTTGCTGTTAGACGTTTCTGGCTCCATGTATTATCCCACGGCTACTTATGGCAAGCTCACGTACGCTATTTTGGCCGCCGCTTCTTTGGCCACGCTCCTGCAAAAACAGCGCGATGCCGTGGGCCTTACCACCTTTTCTGACCACATAGAATTGCAAACGCCCATCCGGTCAACCGGCGCGCACCTTCATACGTTGCTGCTGGCTTTACAACAGCAATTGCAAAAACCTGCTCCGCCGCGCAAAGAAACCAAAGTGGCCCACATGCTGCACCACATTGCCCAGCAACTGCCCAAGCGCTCTTTGGTCATTCTTTTCAGCGATATGTTGAGCCAGTTTGAGCACCTCGACGAGATTTTCCTGGCCTTGCAGCATTTGCGCCACCAGCAGCACGAAGTTTTAATTTTCCATTTCGCCCACGGCGATACCGAAGACAACTTTCAGTTCCCAGACAAGCCTTTCTTATTTGTGGGTTTAGAAAACGGTCAAGAAATAAAAGTACAACCTGCTGAAATCAGAGAGCGTTATGTGCAAGGAATGGCTGCTTTTAAAAACGACCTGAAACTACGCTGCGGCCAATATAAGATTGACCTCGTAACCGTAGATTTAAAAGACCCGATGCAGAAAGTTCTGCAAGCGTATTTAGTAAAACGCCAAAAAGTACGATAAGCTTTTCTGTTTTCGGCCTGTTTTTCTAAAAACAGGCCGAAAACAGATTGATGTTTTTTCAAGAATTTGGTCTTGCCCACAAATTCTTTGATCAGAATTAATTACTAAATCGTTTTTTAGCAAGGACACCATCGACCTAAAATATTTTTTAACTTACTGAATCACGAGGAGCAGACCCGCAAGCTTTCTGTTCAGTTTCCCAAACCAGTATGAAAATAATTGAATGTCCGC
>JBBSSO010000390.1:0-2945 GCA_038241905.1 Cytophagales bacterium
CCCACGGTTTTCCATCGCCCGTACCTCAATGATTTTATGGCGATGGGAAGGCCCGTTTGGCGGCAAGTGCGCGAGCGCCTCTCAGAACTTCTACGCACGGACAACCCGGAAATCCGCGACAACCGCGCCCTCATGGCTGATTGCCTGCTCAAACAGAGCGACGTAAAGATGCTGATGCCGGTAAAGGTGCCTAATTACACAGATTTTTACTCTAGCATGGAGCACGCCACCAACGTGGGCTCCATGTTCCGAGATCCGGCTAACGCGCTGCTGCCCAACTGGAAACACTTGCCCGTTGCCTACCACGGGCGCGCCTCATCCATCGTGCCTTCTGGGGTGCCCATCCGTCGGCCCAAGGGCCAAACCAAACCCGCTGACGCTGATGCGCCAATTTTTGGGCCCACTAAGCAGCTCGATTTTGAATTAGAAGTCGCGTTTATTACCGGCCAAGCAACAGCCATGGGCACTAGCCTGACTACTTTAGAAGCCCAAGAGCATATTTTTGGTATGGTTTTGTTTAATGACTGGTCTGCCCGCGACATTCAGGCCTGGGAATATGTGCCGCTGGGTCCGTTTTTGGCCAAAAACTTTGGTTCGTCTATTTCGCCTTGGGTCGTGACGTTAGACGCTCTGGAACCGTTTAGAATACCGGGGCCCGTGCAAGAACCCGCCGTACTGCCCTACCTGAAATATGAAGGCAACGCGCATCTAGACATTAATTTGCAGGTTTCATTGCAAGTGCCGGGCTTGGCGCATGAAACCGTTATCTGCCAGTCTAATTACAAGCACATGTACTGGAACATGAACCAACAACTGGCTCACCACACCGTGAACGGTTGCAACATAGAGGTCGGCGATATGTACGCTTCCGGCACTATTAGCGGGGCTACGCCCGATGCATACGGCTCCATGCTGGAACTGACTTGGCGCGGCACCAAACCACTTTCTTTGCCAGATGGATCAGAGCGTAAATTTATCAACGACGGTGACACGGTAATTCTCCGCGGCTTCGCCGAAAAAAACGGGGTCCGCGTAGGTTTTGGAGAAGTTAGAACCGAGATTTTACCGGCGTTTTAATTCGCAGAAACAATGGCCTTTCATAGTTATGTTTTCCTGTTTTTGTCTTTCTTTATTTGTCATCCTGAAAGGATCTTGGTAGCAAACAGCAAAAGCTCTAATAAATTACTGGCGGGAACTGGTAAGCAAGATTATTTTTGATTAATCTCTGCTTTTCTAGTTGGCCCACAAGGTCCTTTCAGGATGACAGGAGAGGGAGTAAGACCTTTCAAAAAACCATTTCCTCCCTCCTTCCAACCACAACCATCGTCGCAGATATGAAAACCTTTAATCCCCAAGACTTACCGACTGCCGAATTTCATAGTTTGATGTTGGGGGCCATCGCGCCGCGGCCCATTGCGATTGCCAGCACCGTTGACCGCGAAGGAAACGTGAACCTGAGTCCGTTTAGCTTTTTCAACTGCTTCGGTTCTAATCCGCCGGTTCTTATTTTCTCGCCGGCCCGGCGCGTGCGCGATAATTCTAGCAAGCATACCTTGGAGAACGTATTGGAAACCGGCGAAGTAGTCATCAACATCGGGAATTACGCCATGGTGGAGCAAATGTCTTTGGCCAGCACTGAGTATGACAAAGGCGTAAACGAGTTCACCAAGGCCGGCCTAACGCCGGTTGCGTCCACGCTGGTAAAACCGCCCCGCGTGGCCGAAGCGCCCGCCGCGTTTGAGTGCAAGGTCTTGGAAGTGAAACCCATCGGCGAAGGCGGAGGATCAGCCAACCTGGTCATCTGCGAAGCGCTTTTGCTGCACGTGCGCGAAGATATTTTGGGTACCGAGGGCACCAATATAGATCCGTTTAAACTTGACGCCATCGCCCGGCTGGGCGGCGATTGGTACCTACGGGCCACCCCTGACAGCTTGTTTCAGCTACCCAAACCGCTGCGCACCAAAGGCATGGGCATTGACCAATTGCCGAGCCACATTAGGCAGAGCAGCGTGCTCACCGGCAACAACCTAGCGCGCTTAGGTAATACCCAAAGCCTGCCCACTGAGGCAGAATTGAATGGGTTTGCCAGTGAGCCCTTTTACCGCTATTTGGTACAAACCCACGAAAACAATCCGGCAGAAAAACGCCGCCAATTACACTTGCTGGCCCAACGCCTGCTAGACGAAGGACGCGAGCAAGATGCCTGGAAAACGTTATTACTCGCGCAGCAGGAAGGGTGAGTTTTCGGGCTGTTTTTGGAAAAGGAGGCCGAAAACGCAAAGATGGCATCAAGTTCTAGATCTAAAAATACTTTTAAGTTTACCACCTTTCGGCTAGCCGAAAAACAAATAACTCTTCGTCTGTTTTAGGCCTGTTTTTTCAAAAACAGGCCTAAAACAGACGAAGAGTTAACGCAAAGCTTAATGGCTAATTCCGGACGGCAATCATCAGGCTCAGCTCTTTGTAGCGCATGTGAAATTTTTTGGCAATGGCGGCGCTGGTGAGACTTCCTTTGTAAATATACACGCCAGAGTGGTAATGCTCATGGGTAAAAAGCGCCTCGTTTACGCCGCCGTATTTGGATATTTCCAGAAACATGGGCGTAAAAATATTGCTTAACGCTTTGGTAGCGGTGCGCGGCACGCGCGAAGGAATGTTGGGTACGCAGTAATGGATAATGTCATACTTGCGGTACACCGGCCGGGTATGGGTGGTCATTTCTGAAGTTTCAAAGCAGCCGCCTTCGTCAATGCTCACGTCAATTATCACGGAACCGGCGGTCATACCCGCCACCACATCCTCAGAAATCATGCAAGGCACTTGCCCTTCTTCCGCGATGGAAGCGCCAATGACCACATCAGCCAGCTGAATTTCGCGATGCAGAATAGTGTGGTCCATGGTATAAGTAAACAACTGAGCGCCCACGTTTTCTTTTAACCGACGCA
>JBBSSO010000391.1:0-2944 GCA_038241905.1 Cytophagales bacterium
ATCAACGACTACCGCGTTAAAAACGGAATGGAGCCTTTGGTAGAAGCTAAATCGCATCACTAAGAACTGAGAAGCCGGAGGAAACGAGCAAGGGCGCATTCACCAATGTGCACCTAGAAAGCGTCTCGCTTTAGAAGCAGATTGTAAATCATCTGGGTCAGGAAAGCAGCAAATTGCTGTTTCATTTCAGGGCAACTAAAAGGTACAATGCGTTTGATAAGTTTTATTTCGGCCGAGATATGAATACCATTACGATTTGTAGTGTGGTTTTACATCTGGCATTTTAACAAATAGAAAGGAGGATACGCGTATGATTACCGTTTCTGATAAAGCAAAAGAAAAAGTAGACAAACTGAAGCACGACTCTAACATTGACGACAGCTTTCGGTTAAGGGCTTCGGTGGCGGGCGGCGGCTGTTCTGGCCTCTCCTACAAGCTGGACTTTGACGACGAGGTAAAGCCAATGGACCAAGAGTTTGAAGACAAAGGCGTGAAAGTAGTGGTTGATATGAAGAGTTTTCTCTATTTAGCGGGCACAGAACTAGATTTCTCTGACGGATTAAACGGCAAAGGCTTTTACTTTAACAACCCCAACGCCAGCCGCACCTGCGGCTGCGGTGATAGTTTTTCAGTTTAGGACTTCCTAATATTTTTCATTAAAAAAGGCCTCGCATGCGAGGCCTTTTTTAATGAAAAATATTTTAAGACGATATCTGTTTTAGGCCTGTTTTACCAAAAACAGGCCTAAAACAGATGCCGACTTAAAGTGTAGGAGTTAGCTTAAAGTGTAGGAGTTAGTTCAAGAAGATTTTATAAACCATGTCAGTTATTTTTGATTTTATCACGATAGGGTGTACAACTATTTTCATATCCTTTGGGTTTAGTGGTTTCGCTTCTCTAGAAGCAATTCTATTTCATGAGTTATTCTGAGTTACGTATCCGGTTATTAGCAATTACGCATTTAGACCTTCCCCGGATTTTCCAGTCCTATCTTCTGGATAATATCCATAATTCTTAATCACGATTATTATAGTGGCATTTCTTAGAATTAGCAGCTTAGACAAATCGGTACTGTTTTAGGCTTCTTTTTACAAAAACAGGCCGAAAACAGCAAACTGAAAACGCATACCAGTTTTTACCAGCTTTTCTCAAGGTATATTAATCCATTCAGCGACTTTAAATACCATAATAGTTACTCTCTGCGCTTCCTATTAACCGATGGATAAAGGCTTAAAAGCAGCTCGAGTTTAATTCTTTGATTGATGATTCACAACCTCTTGTGAGTAGAACCTCCATAAGTACAATACAATAAATTTTGGGGAAACACCTTACATCCTCACTTTAAATATATAATTTTTTGGCTAAAAACTTTGCTGACAAGACTGATAACGTGATAATAAAAGTTCCATGAAAAGTATAAAAAAGACAGTCAAAGTTTAATAATTAAAAGAATTATGAACTATGAACTTACTTGATTTAAAGTGGGTTAGCACGATAACTGTTTTGGTAAATACTTAAACCAGAGCAGGTAACGCCACCCTATACTTTTATAATCTCTCATGAGAAAATTATTGACGTTTCTACAGATGATGTTGCTGTGGGTTCTATCGATTTATTGTACTAACCCTGCATTTGCCCAAGCATCACCACCCTATACTTCTGGCGATTACCGAACTGCCGCAGGCGGAACCCTAAGTCAAACGACTGGCTCTGCTTCTTTAGAAAAACTGTCTTCTACTGGTACTTGGGAGCCTGTCTCCTATCCTATCCCGCTTGACGCAAATCTATACCTCTCCGCTCCTTCCCAAATTATTGGAGATTTACTCCTTAATCGTTTATTTGTCAGTGAGGGCATAAGCGCATTAGTCACAGCAACTGGAAACTTGACCGTTGACCAATCTTTGACGGTAGAAGCCGCTGCCCAACTTCGTTTAGAAGGTCCGGTGCATTCTAAAGGCACGTTAAACTTGCAGGTAAATTCAGGCTTAACCATCGCCTCATCCACTTATAATTCTGAGTCTTTGCTTTGGGCTGGCACAGAAGTTCTAGACCAAACCTCAGAAGTAAGAATTGAAAATGCTCAGACAAATGCTGTCCTTTTCAACCCTGCTAATTTGACTGTACAGAATTTTGGGTATTGGTTTGGCCGATTAAATGTAGTTTCTCCTTCCGTTACCTCAACCTGGCAGCTGGTTGCAGCCGGTGGACCTGTGGCTCAAATTGCTACTTTACAAAATACAGGCTCGGGCAGTTTCCTACTGGCGCCAATGTCAGCTACCGTTAATTTTGGACAGGAATTAAATTTATTGAACGGCATGTTTTTTCTACAAAACCAAACTTCTGGAACGGTTACCGTAGCGGTTGCGGGCCATACAACTCTGCAAAATGCTAACCTAACTTTAAACCAAGTAGCCAGCAGTGCCAGCACCTACCTGAACTTAAAAGGCAATATAACTACTGATGCCGCCTCCTCTATTAACAACGCCAGCACTGTAGAAACCAGCAGCTCCGGAATTAATTTAGTTGGCAATACCTGGCAAGAAATCTCAATCGCTGGTGCGGTCAACCACGTTGAAATTGCTGTCAAAGCAGGTGCCATGGCTAGATTAACCCGAGATTTATTGCTGAATCCTTCTAATTCTGTGTACGCAAGTGTTTTCTCCGTAGAGAACGGCGCAACCCTGGACTTTGGCTTAGGAAACAACTACTCCGGAAATAACATTTTAGGCCAAGGACATTTTAAAACAGAACAAGGATCTACACTTTACATTACCAGTCCGGAAGGAATTCATTCTGTTGGCAATAAAGGAAACGTGCAAGTAACGGATAGGCGCCGGACCTTTCATCAAATAGCTACGTTTGTGTTCAGTGGTAGAGTTGAGCAGCAAACCGGAACAGCTTTCACTACTACCTCCACGGGCAAAATTATCATCATTGACAATCC
>JBBSSO010000392.1:0-2929 GCA_038241905.1 Cytophagales bacterium
CCGTTGGGGCGCGTAACGTTGGTTACTTTTTTTAAGGGCCACATAATAGCGGACGCCAACGCGCCAGAAGCTGCTAATAATCCCACTTGCCGCGTAACATGGTGGCGGTTTTGCGAGGACAAAATATCAAAAGCAACCAAGCCTACCGCAGGCAGAACGATGGTGTAATAATCAAGATCGGTCTTGAAATTAGGGAAAGGCTTGGTGCGAAAATCATACCGGAAATCCTTGCGGTCATAGATGTTGTTTTCTATCATCAGCAAACCCACACCTACAAAAATGGCAGGAGCAATGAGCCTTTTCCGGAGTTCGCCTTTCTGGAGGAAGGGATCTAATTGCTTTTCCTGATTTACCACGGTGTCCGCTGCCATTTCGGCGGTCTGCGGAGCTGGAGCGGGTCCCATGCCCTGAGCCAAGACAGGAGCGGGCAGAAGCGCTAGCCAAAGGCAAGGCACCAAGGCCAAGGTTTTTAAGCGCGTAAAAGATAAAGCGGCAGCAAGGGTAAAAGAATGTTCCATAAATGTTCAGGTTCTGGTGGCAGCAATTTCCAATTGTACGCGGTTTAGACGCATCGGTTTGTTAAAATGCTATATACCGCTGGCCAGATGTTTCCCGCTCCGCGGATGGCTGCAAGAAAACGGCATTAGCGTCGGTCTTAAATCCTAACCAAGAATGCCTTCTTTTGGCCCGCTGGGCCGATAGAAGAGAACTTTGGACGTCTGTTTTAGGCCTGTTTTTTAGAAAACAGGCCTAAAACAGACGCGTTTTATTCTGGCTTGGTTGCGGATGTAATGTTTATATCAATAAGCTTTGAGCGTGGGAACACGTTCTATTTCAGACTTCGATTGAAATTTTTACCTTTCCTCCAAGTCCTTTTTCCACGATATCGAATAACGTTTTTAAAGTCAGATTGCTTCCATTATTTTCAATACGCGAAATGTAAGTCCGTTTTTTATCTACTAATTCTCCAAGTTGTTCTTGGGTCAAGTTCTTTTCTTCTCTAGCCCTACGCAATAAAAGTCCGATTTTAAAAGATTCAAAGTCTCTTTCAAGTCCGTCTCTGCGGTCAGTTCCTTTTTTTCCGTAAACCTTGTCTTTTATGTCTTTCCAACTTTTAGTTTCCATGCTTTTTGTTTTTGTCTTCATAATATGAATGCATTAGACCAATAGCTTTGTCGATTTCCTTTTTGGGCGTTTTCTGGGTTTTCTTGACAAATCCGTTGAACAGGATGACAAGCTTTCCTTGATCGAAAAAGCAAAATACTCGCCAAATATTTGAACTCAATTTAATTCGGGCTTCGTAAAGTCCTTTGGTACCCGTTATTGATTTCAAGTAATTTGAGGGAACTCTTTCGTACGTTTCAATTATTTCAAGGACCTTAAATATCTTGTCCTGCACTTTGGTTGGCTGGGCGAGTAAGAATTCCTCGAATTAATGTTTGTACTGAATTACTTCCCTAACTTTTTACATTCATGCAATTGTAACTTAAATGTTACAAATTTCAAAATCCGGAATAATATTTTCTTCTCAAGATTTTCTTGGGATTTCGTATATATTTTTCCACCAAACTACCCCGCCCATGCTTACCGGTCGCGTGAACGCCCCAGAAATTAACACCCGCCACGGTTGGCTCAACACAGACCGCGCCTACACGCTTAAAGATTTTAGAGGCAAAATAGTGCTGTTAGATTTCTGGACCTACGGCTGCATTAACTGCCAGCACCTGCTCCCTGACCTAAAAAGGCTAGAACAGGAATACGCCGCCGAGCTGGTAGTCATTGGCGTGCACGCGGCTAAATTTGCCGCCGAAAAAAGCAATGACGGTCTTCGGCAAGCCCTTCTCAAGTTTGGCGTAACGCACCCCGTAGTCAACGATGCCGATTTTGAGGTCTGGCACCAATACGCCATCAGCGCGTGGCCCACCGTGGTGCTTATTGACCCTAACGGTAAAATTGTGGGCCAAAAACCTGGCGAAGGCATTTATGATGCCATTAAGCCACACTTAGACCAGTTGATTCAGACCTTTGCTGCCACCTTAAACCGCACGCCTTTCCTCTATCGCGCAGAATCTGCGCAGACAAGCGTGCTGTCTTTTCCGTCTAAGCTAATTGCTGATGCCGCCGGGAATATTTATTTGTCTGACAGCGGCCATCATCGGGTGTTAAAACTTACCCAACAAGGCCAGATTTTAGACGTGATAGGCGGCCAAGAACCTGGGTTTACCGACGGCGCATTTACGCAGGCTACTTTCCAGGAACCGCACGGTTTGGCGTTGCACGGCTCTTTTCTCTACATCGCCGATACCAAAAACAACACCCTCCGGAAAGCAGATTTAAAAACGCGACAGGTCACTACCATCGCCGGAACCGGCGCCTTAGATTATTATTTTTTCTATGACAAAGTAGGCGAAGAAGTAAACCCCAACAGCCCCTGGGATTTGGCCCTGACGGGCGATAATCTGTACGTGGCTAGCGCGGGCAATCACCAGATTTTACGCTTTGATTTGGCCACCCAGAAACTGTATCGTTTTGCGGGCACCGGCCACGAAGCCCTCGCCGATGGCCCTTTAACCCAAGCGGCTTTCAACCAACCCAGCGGCTTTGCGCTCCTGAACGGCATTCTCTACATCGCAGACCCCGAGGCCAGCGCCGTCCGCGCCCTAGATTTGGACCTTGAAACGGTAACCACGCTGGTAGGGCAAGGTTTGTTCACCTTCGGCGATGAAGACGGCGGGTTTGACCAAGCGCTTTTACAGCACGGCGTAGGACTTACCGCCCACGACGGCAATCTGTACTTAGCAGATACTTACAACGGCAAAGTAAAACGCCTGGATCTGGCCCAGCGCCAAGTGGAAACCGTGGTAGCCGGACTCTCAGAACCCAACGATGTGCTGTTTCTAAACGGTTTTCTCTGGATTACCAACACCAA
>JBBSSO010000393.1:0-2910 GCA_038241905.1 Cytophagales bacterium
CATTAATACCACCATCTGCGGCAAAACGGGCACGGTGCAGAATCCGCACGGCAAAGACCACTCGGTTTTTATTGCGTTTGCGCCCAAGGAAAATCCTAAAATTGCGATTGTAGTGTACGTAGAAAATGCCGGGGGCGGAGCGATTGCGGCTGCGCCGATGGCCAGCCTGATGGTAGAAAAATACCTGACAGATACCATAACCACTGCCAACCGCAAGCGCTGGGAAGCAGACATGATCAGCGGCGCGTTCTACAAATGGGGCAAATAGATAGCAGATGATTCGCAATTCTTTTAACATAACCCGCAACATTGACTGGATCACCATCGGGATATATTTGGCGATGGTAATTCTGGGCTGGATTAACATTTACGCGGCCGTTTACAACCCCGAAGACGCCCGCAGCATGTTTGATTTCTCGCTCAACTCCGGCAAGCAGCTCCTCTGGATTGGCACTTCTGGCGTCATCATCGTCATGCTCTTCGCGATTGACTACAAGGCCTATGACTCGCTGGCTTACGGTATTTACTGGTTTGTCATTCTGATTTTGTTGGGTACGTTGGTTTTTGCTTCGCCGATAAAAGGATCGCGCTCTTGGCTGGTGATTACAGATACCGTGCGTTTGCAGCCCGCGGAGTTTGCCAAGTTTGCCACGGCTCTGGCGGTGTCTAAGTTTATGAGCAGCATTAATTTGCAACAGCAGAACTGGCAGGACCAAATGAAACTGGCGGCCTTAACCCTGTTGCCGCCGGTCATTATTATTTTGCAAAATGAGACTGGCTCGGCGTTAGTGTTTGCCGCATTTACCTTGGCTTTTTTCCGGGAGGGCATGTCGCCGTTTATTCTCATTATTGGGGCATCGGCGGTAGCCGTTTTTATTTTAACCCTCATGATTCCGCAGTGGTATTTGGTGGCCGTTTTTACGGTGCTGATGGGGGCGTACTTGTGGTTTAATTTCTACAAGGTAAAGCGGTATCTGGTTAAGTTTTTGGGCGTTTGGGTGATTATTGTAGGCATGATTTTCAGCGTGAACTACTTCATTGACAACGTGTTGCAAGAGCATCAGCAAAACCGAATCAAGGTATTGGTTGACCCCGAGATTGACCCGCGCGGCGTGGGTTGGAACGTACGGCAGTCTAAAATTGCCATCGGGTCAGGTGGGTTTACGGGCAAGGGTTTTCTGGAGGGCACGCAGACAAAATTTAACTTTGTGCCGGAGCAGAGCACCGACTTTATTTTCTGCACCATGGGCGAGGAGCACGGTTGGGTGGGCAGTTTGCTGTTGATATCGTTGTTTATGGGCTTGCTGCTCCGCATTGTTTTTATTGCCGAAAGGCAGCGCTCAGTCTTTGGCCGAACGTACGGTTACTGCGTGGCTTCCATCATTTTCTTTCATTTTCTGGTCAACATTGGCATGACCATCGGGCTGGCCCCGGTGGTGGGCATTCCGTTGCCGTTTTTCAGCTACGGCGGCTCGTCTTTATGGTCATTCACCATTTTGCTGTTTATTTTGCTAGCGATAGATGCCCACCGTAAACTAGATTTGGGCGGCAGAAGCCGGTAATGTCTGGGGCTAGATAAGTTATTTTTAAGGCAGTGGTCGATTCCTGTTTTAGGCCTGTTTTTCGAAAAACAGGCCTAAAACAGGAATCTTTTGATATAGAAAGAAACCTCTAAAATGAAGCAACGACTTCAGTAAAGTTTTGACCATAAAGGGAGTTAGCAGCCTGACCTAGTAACGTCCGGAGGAACTGCGAATGCTTACACCAAAAACGCCAGCTCCTGAAAAGGAACTGGCGTTTTTGCCTTGTTTTCTGAAAAACAGGCCGGAAACAGCAAACTAAATTTTTACTTTTGGCTACTGGAGCCGCGTTTTACACAAATTTGCGCTCAATTAAGCGGGTAAGTTTCTGCACGTGCTCTTCCTTGCGCGACCAGTTGTGCCTTTGAGACACGTCTTGCAACAGGTACTGCTTGGCTTCATCGGCGGAGCCGTAGTCATCTAATTTCTTGATGGCATCATGATAGGCCATGTTATCGCCGTCAAAAAGCTCGTTGATGAAAGAGAAGCGCTGGTTAATGGAAATAGCATCGCGCAGCGAACCAATCTTTTGCTCCTGCTGCCGGTCGGCCATGGAGGCGTTGGTGGTGGGCTTTAGGCGGTCGTTGAGGGTTGGTTTTTGCTCGGTCTGAAAACGCTGGTTCAGTTGCGGCTGCGCAGAACTAGGCATGGGCCGGAAAAATGGCGTCGAATCCGCGGAAGCAGACGTAACTGGAGCAGGAGCGGGAGCAGGAATTTGCACCGGCGGCGTGGCCACGGCCGGAGCGGGCGGCGGCGATACAAAGACTGGCGCCACGGCATCTACCGTCGGTAATAAATCTGCGGCAATGAGCGGTTGCAACTCTCTAAATTGGCTTACCAGCTCTTCAAGCGAGGTGCGTTGCGCGGATTTTTCTTCCAAAAACTGGCCCAAACGTGCTAACAGACTGCTACGCTCCAAAGGCCCATCGGGGCAACTTTCCAGAAACTGGCGGTAAAGCTCTTTGTCTAGGTGTTGGTATTTGAGGGTTTCTTGCAATTTGGGCAGTGAAATCTCATCTTGGCGCAGGAATTTCTCTTCAAAAACCGCCGTGGGCTCCAACACCGTCCGGAACGTGTCTTGAATGGCTTTTATCAGTAGAGGCTCAAAGTGCTCGCGTTTGATGGAGATTTTCCGGGACAGCACGTTCATGAACTGCACCAGCGCATCTTGCACTTCGGGGTGTTCAAAATCAAAGTACGGGCTGCGCAGGTTGGCCATTTCTAGGTTCCAAAGCGTGAGCAATTCCCGGATCATGTATAGATTTACCTGTTTAACCGGCGTAAAGGAGATCAGCTGCTGGGCCGTAACCGTTTCTTGGGCCGAAAAATG
>JBBSSO010000394.1:0-2904 GCA_038241905.1 Cytophagales bacterium
ACCTGGCGTTGGGGGTAAATATTGACCATGTTGTGATGTTTGACAAAGACGGCATCATTAACCCAGACCGCAACGACCTAGATATTTACCGCGCCCAGTTTGTAACCATGCGCAAAATCACCACGCTTTCAGAAGCCATGGCCGGTGCCGATGTATTTGTAGGCCTGAGCGCTGGCAACGTACTGAAGGTCGAGCATGTGCAGGCGATGGGTCCTAACCCAATTATTTTCGCGCTGGCCAACCCAGACCCTGAAATTGAATACGCCACCGCCATGGCCAGCCGCGAGGATTTGATTATGGCCACGGGTCGGTCAGATCATCCTAACCAGGTCAACAACGTGCTGGGCTTTCCTTATATTTTTAGGGGCGCGCTAGACGTGCGGGCCACCGAGATTAACGAGGCCATGAAACTAGCCGCCGTGTACGCGCTAGCGGATCTGGCCAAAGAAACCGTGCCCGATATTGTGCATAAAGCCTACGGCGATAATTCCATCGCCTTTGGCAGAACTTATTTAATTCCCAAACCCTTAGACCCGCGCCTAATTACCACGGTGAGTCCGGCGGTGGCCAAGGCGGCCATGGAATCTGGCGTGGCTCGCTACCCTATCAAAAACTGGGAGAGTTATGAAAACGAATTGCAGGCCCGCATTGGCATCGATCAAAAGCTGATGAACCGCGTGCTAACCCAGGCCCGCCAAAACCCTAAAACCGTTGTTTTTGCCGAGGCGGATAATTACAAAATCCTAAAATCGGCGCAGACGGTGCTGGAACAAGGCATTGCGTTTCCGGTGCTTTTAGGAGAACGGGTCCGGATTTTGGAACTGATTGCCGAGTTTAACTTGGAGTTGGAAGATTGCACCATCATTGATCCGCGCGAAGAAGACGCCAAATGTGAGAAGTTTGCCCACCTGCTTTACGAAAAGCGCAAACGAAAAGGCCTTACCCTTTTTGACAGCCGTAAATTGGTGCGTAACAGAAATTACTTCGGCTGCATGATGGTGGAAACCGGCGAAGCCGATGCCTTAATTTCTGGCCTCACCCGCGACTATTCTTCTACCATTAAACCCGCCCTGCAAGTTATTGGCGTGGAGAAAGGCGTGAACAAAGTGGCGGGGATGTACATTATTCAGAATAAAAAAGAGCCGTACTTTTTCTCTGACACCACGGTTAACTTAAACCCCACCGCCGAGGAATTGGTGGATATTATTGGCCTAACGGCGCGGTACGTCAAGTTTTTTGACCAAGAGCCGCGCATTGCCGTGCTTTCTTACTCTAACTTTGGCTCAAGCGATGGAGTAATCCCAACCAAAACCCGCGAGGCCACCCGCTTGGCCAAGCTAAAATATCCAGATTTACTTATTGACGGAGAACTCCAGGCCAACACGGCTTTAAATAAAGACTTGCTCCGCGAGCATTATCCGTTCAGCGACCTGGCCAATGTGGGAGCTAACACCTTGATTTTCCCTAGCTTGTCGGCGGGCAACATTTCTTATAAATTACTCCAAGAAATGGGCGACGCCGAGACTATTGGTCCGGTGTTGATGGGCATGCGCAAGCCGGTTCATATTCTGCAAATAGGGTCTTCGGTGCGGGAAATCATTAACATGGTGGCCATTGCCGTGGTAGACGCCCAAGGTTCTAAAGGCAAATTGTAACTTGCCAACTGTCTGGCAAGTGGGACTACATCGGTTTACTCAATTACCTTTACTTGCCTTTTCTGTTTTAGGCCTGTTTTTCTAAAAACAGGCCTAAAACAGAAAAGTATTTCCAGTACCGCCTTTTACCTTTAAGATTATTAGTGAAAATAGTTTGAATCAGGTTGCTGTCCGCCATACTACCTGAAACTTGCGCATATTCCTTCGTTTTAACCCGCATCCATGATAGCTTATTTAGACGGTAAACTAGCCCACAAAGACCCCACCTTCGTGATTATAGATGTGGGCGGGGTGGGCTATGAACTCCGGATATCCTTGAATACCTATACCAGTCTGCCCCCGGGGGAGCGTTGCAAACTTTTTACTTTTCAGCACATCAAAGAAGACGCTCATACACTGTACGGTTTTTTGACGCCTGCCGAGAAAAGCACGTTCCTGCACCTTATTTCTATTTCGGGAGTTGGGCCCAATACGGGCCTTATGGTTTTGTCTTCGCTCACAGTGGCGGAGGTACAGAATGCCATTGTGCGCGAGGACGTTAAAACCATTCAACAAGTAAAAGGAATTGGGGCCAAAACCGCGCAACGCATCATCCTAGAGCTGAAAGATAAGTTCCGGAAAGTCTTGGGTTCTGACGTTTTAGCGGGCGCTCCGGATACGTACAATACATCTAGAGACGAGGCGTTATCTGCCTTAGTAACCTTAGGATTTGCCAGAAACGTGGCCGAGAAAACCTTAGATATCATTATTAAGCGCGAGGGCACTGGCCTAACCGTGGAAGAGTTGATTAAATTTGCCTTGAAGTCTTCGTAAGTAATTTCCTCTTTTTGTGTTTAACAATAAAAAGCCTCACATTCTTGCAGCCGCAATAGGGTTGGTATCCTTCATGACTTGGCTGTCGCAGGCTGAGCCGGTTGGTTTTTCTTTAGTCGATGCGGGCGCTCTGTTAGATGTTTCTTCTCTCCAAACGCAAGTACAAGACACGGTTAAAACCCAAGGCTACCTGCCGTCTAAACGGCCCAAGCTTATCTTTGATGACCGCCGCGGCGATCCTTTTTCTAACCGCACCTCGCTTTCTCCGCTACTTTTGCCCCTGCCGTCAAACGTAAAACTGGAAGTTACGCCAGATGATAGTTTAAAGAACTTTGAGATTACGGAGCAGGTAGGAGATTTCAATTACCGCTTTCCTAGCTCCATGACCTTTGATGAATACAGCCGTTATGAGCAGCGCAGATCCATTAGAGAATAC
>JBBSSO010000395.1:0-2898 GCA_038241905.1 Cytophagales bacterium
AGATAAAGGAAGCGGAGGAATTCGCCACCATGGTCAAAATCGACGCCAAGAACCTATGCTCTTACGTGAGCCAGGTTAAATTCCTGGTAAACCCGTTTGCCGAATGGACAAAGGAAAAAGAGAGGGAACTGCAAAAAATGCAATTAAATCTTTTTGGGTCTGAGGGAGGGGGTGTTTTTGCAAACTCAGTTTAAAAAATAAAAAAACAGCCCTGAGGTTAAGGAAACCAAGCTAAGACTCGCTTTATAAGCAAAAAAATGATCTTACCGGACGCCAGTAAATATAAAGCAAAAGACTAAGAAAGGTGGGCAGGTTCTTTTGCCATCTATAAAAAATTCTGTTTTAGGCCTGTTTTCGGAAAAACAGGCCTAAAACATTTGGCACGAAAGACTTTTCAGAAAATGTTTTGGTTGCTAGTTTACCTAATTTTATAATTTGAAGAATAAGGTGGCAGGCTTTTAAGAGCTTGTTTAAATTTGTCTTTTGCGCTCCAAACAGGCATCAAAAGAACCTGTCTTCGCATTTTTCTCTCACCATAGTGCTGCTATGTTGCGGTAATGGCACACCTCGAATGCTTTCGGGGAAACGCTTCGTCAGAACCTTTCGCTTCCTGTTTTCGCCGGCAAAATCAAAACTTAAACAAGCTCTAAAGACAAAATAGTTGCCAAACATTTTTACCCAAAAGTTATCAAGTTTTAAGACGTTTTATCGACTTGTAAATCTATAAAACATAAATAATCTAATAATAATAAAAAACAAGCTTCATGCAAAATTTGAAAGATCTTCAACTAGTAGAAAGATGAAATTAAGCCCGTGTTTTGAGATTTTAAGTCTATAGTTTAGCAAGAATTTAATATCTTATTACCAATGTATGGTTAAATAACACTTCTCAGAGACCATATTCTTGTTAATCTTTTAATTCTTGCACTTTTCATTTTCGCTACCAAAAGCAAATGGTAAGAGGATTTTTTAGATGCTGCATTTATTTGCTGAGAAGGTCAAATTGCAAGCTCTCTAAAAGAATAAATATGAATAATCGAATTATTGCAGGTTTTACATAAATTATTGAAATCCATTAAGAAAAGACGTGCGTAAGTTATACTTTAATTAATTGTTGGGCGACAGCAGTCTGAAGAGCGCATATAAATAATATATCCTATGAGAAAACACTTACCCAAAATGCTGTACATGGCAATGTTTGCCATTGCAGTGTTGGCTATCTCAGTTTGGAGCTCCCAAAGTACTTATTTGGAAGCATCTAGCCATCGCGAAGCGCCTTTGCTACTGAATGATCCTTTAGTTGATAACACGGATTTGTATGCTTTCCGTAACCCGGACGACACCACACGTATCACTATTATAGCCAACTACATTCCGTTTGAGTTGCCTCAGGCCGGCCCAAACTACTACAACTTTGGTGAGAACATTCGGTATGAGATCCATATCAAGAATGACGCCTCTACCACTGTAGACGACATTACCTACCGCTTTACCTTTACCAAAACCAATGAGGACCCTACTACCTTCTTTAACATTAGGTTAGGTAAGCAAAACCTCAAGACTACTTTTAAAGCAGAGAAAAGTATGGATGGTGGAGCCTTTACTACTATTGTATCTAATGGTACTGTTCCTCCTAACAACATTGGCCCCCGCTCTATTGAAACTGCGGTTGGTTTGAATACCAACTACGAGTCTTTGGTATCTAGCTCAATTGCGAACGCCATGGGCGGAGGAGGGGAAAAGATTTTCTGTGGACCAATAGATGATCCTTTCTTTGCTGACCTAGGAGGTATTTTTGACCTAGCTAACATTCGCTCTTCTATTAGCGAAGGCACCCGTGATGGTTTGGGAAGCAAAAATGTACATACCATTGCTTTGTCCATTCCAATTACCACTCTACAGAAAGATAATAAAGCTGTTTCGGTAGCCGCAAATATCCTGGATCCAGAATTTGTGATCGGTGTATGGGCATCGGCCAGCCGCCCAGCTGTTAAAACGTTCAGCACTACTGCCGGCAACGCAACCGCCCACACCGGCGACTATGTGCAGGTTTCCCGCTTGGGCATGCCTTTGACCAACGAGGTTATCATTCCCATTGGCATGAAAGACAAGTATAACAGCAGAACGCCTTACAACGAAGACCCGGCTTTCGCTGATTACTTTACTAACCCTGAGTTGGCACTTTATATGGACGACCGTGCGGCTCCAACTGCCTTCGGACAAGCAGTGCCAGGCTTGGCGCCGCTTCGCATCCAGACTAATTCGCTCCAGGCCTATGACTTCCGTAATGGCAAGGCGGGCTTAAGCGGCCTGAAAGGAAATTCAGCACTTGATGGAACAGCCCTTGCTGACGCTGCTTTCGGTAACCTGTTGCTACAGGCAGGTAAGCCACGGTCGGTAGACATTCTGCCTATTTTTTATACCGGAGTACCTAATTTGCGTCCTTACCAATTAGCCACCGGCAAGCCCGCCCGCAATCCGTTGGCCGCTGGCAAGCCGTTCATCCATAACTTTTTGCCTGTTATTGGAGATATGCTTCGCTTGAACATGGCCGTACCAGTGACGCCACGTAACTCGCCTGACTTCAGCTCAGAGGGACTATTAGCCGCCGCCGTGCTAGGCCTGACCGATACCCGCTTTAACGCTAACGCCTCTCTACAGGCCATCCCCAACATGGACGGCTTCCCGAATGGCAGACGTTTGGAAGATGATGTGGTGCGTATAGAGCTGCAAGCCGTGGGCGGAGTAGTATTAGCCGCTATTGGGCTTTGGTATGATGACTACACCGCCACTGCTACGAACCCGGTAACTCCACAATTGCAGCGTGTGTTAGGCTTTACTGCCGGCCCAACTGCCAACGATACCACCTTCAAAACCACTTTCCCG
This sequence comes from Cytophagales bacterium, assembly GCA_038241905.1. GTDB lineage: Bacteria > Bacteroidota > Bacteroidia > Cytophagales > Hymenobacteraceae > Nibribacter. Next base: position 2,887 of record JBBSSO010000395.1, read on the forward strand.
TTTGCTCAATCT
>JBBSSO010000396.1:0-2895 GCA_038241905.1 Cytophagales bacterium
CTATAACCTCTCTGCTTTATACCTGCAAGAAAAGGTAACGGTAACAAGTACGGGTCCTTTCCAAATCTCCAAAACCAATGATGCCGCTTCATTCAGTACTGCAAGTCTTGAATTTTCGGCGGCAGATTTAGCATCGGCGAAGCCGATATTTGTGCGGTTTGCTCCTATGGCAGCCTCGCAAGGAGCTGGAACCATAACCGAAACCAGCGCGGGTGCCCAGCCCTTAACCGTTCCGTTGGCTGGCGAAGCTTACAGCGCCCAAGCGCAGGATTTTAACAAATGCGACAGCAGCTTACCCGGTGGATGGACCCAATTTAGTGTGGAGGGAGCACAAACGTGGGCCTGTACGACCTTTGGCCGTAGCGGAAACGCAGTGCAGATAAGTGGTTTTGCGGGTGGCAACAACCCTAACCAAGATTGGTTAATTTCTCCAGCTTTGAATCTGACCTCTGGTTTTGATTATCCTTTGCTGTCTTTTTGGTCTAGAACAGCTTTTGCAGGAGGGCCATTGGTTCTAAAAGTTTCATCAAACTACTCCGGCACGGGCAGCCCCCTGGCCGAAGGGGTGACGTGGACCGAGTTAAACGGCAGATTTCCGGGTGCCCAATCTGACACGTGGGTACAGTCCAGCGGCATTGACTTATCAGCATTTAAAGGAAAGCAAATCTACGTGGCTTTTGTTTATGTATCTACTTCCTCAGCAGCCCCACGCTGGACCCTAGATGATGTAGAAATCAGCAATTCTGCTACCGCCCCACCAGCTGTTTTAACAACCGTTAACGCGCTTAGTGATCTTGATTTTGGCATTCTATCTCCTGGCGATGGTGTAAACAAAACCTTTGGTTTTTCAATTGAAAACCTGTTCTCGGCAGTAACTTTAAGCGTGCCAGCGCCCTTTTTACTTTCTAGAAACGGAACAGATTTTGCCTCCACAATTTCTTTCTCGTCCGCCGAAGGTGCTGCAAATAACTTTACTATCCGGTTTGCCGCGCCAGCAGGGACCGGGAAGGCCTACGCGGCAACGGTAAAATTTAAGGCAGAGAATTTAGACCAGACCGTTGGGTATTTTACGGGAGCTGTTCTCAATACTAACCACACGTTTGACGTGGTTACTTGGAACATAGAATGGTTTGGTGCGCCTAACCAAGGACCTAAAAATGAGGCTCTGCAACTGGCCAACGTTAAAAAAGTGATTGAGTCTTTGGATGCGGATGTATATGCCTTTCAAGAAATTTCTGAACCAAATGCTTTTGGTGCATTAAAGGCCTTGCTGCCCGCCTATGACGGCTTTATGTCAAACTATCCTTTCGGTAGCCAGGAAATTGCGTACCTCTACAAGAAGTCCACCGTTACTAAAATCAACCAAAAGACTTTGTTAAACGGAGTAACAGGAGTGCCTAATTTCTGGGCCAGTGGCCGATTGCCTTATTTGCTAGAAATAGATGCTACGCTAGATGGCATAACCAAACGCCTGCATTTGATTAACATTCACGCCAAAGCCAACGAAAACGGTTCTGCCGCCGAGGCTCAAAATGCTTATAATCGCCGGAAAGAAGATGTCAGGATTCTGAAAGATTCTTTGGATTTATATTACGCCACCGCCAATATTATTATGCTGGGAGATTACAACGATGACATTGATGAAACGGTTGCCGACTTAGCCGCAGAGCGAGCTTCTACTTATAAGGTAATTGTAGATGATGCGGCGCGGTATACGTTTCCTACTTTGTCGTTGAGCCAGGCAGGGCTTAGGTCTTACATCAGCTATGACAATGTTATTGACCATATTATGTATTCTAATGAATTGGCCAATTCATATATTTCCCATTCAGCTCGCATAGATATTCCATTTGATGTGGTAGGAGCATCCTCGGCAGAGGTTTTCGCTACCACCACCTCAGACCATTTGCCCACCATTGCGCGCTTTGCGTTTGATTTGCTCACGGGAGCCCAAGAAGAAAGCGAAAATAAAAGTTTTATTATATTCCCTAATCCTACGTCTGGGCAGGTTTCCTTTCAATTGCCGGCCAACGTGAGCAAAACCGCCAACCTAACATTAACAGCCTATGGCTTGCGCGGTGAAATTTTACTAAGCGTTTCTGGAACACAGGAATTCCTCAACGCAAAGCTCTCTAATAAGATAAGTGCCAGCTCCGCCGGACTGTACTTGGTGCGCGTGCAAGCCGGGGGGCAGACGTTTTTGGGCAGAATAATGAAGAATTAAAGGCGTTTAATTACCTGAGGATACCGACGTGTTCTTGCGTTCTTAGAAGTTCTAAAAATTCTCAAGTCACATTATTTCCTACGGATCTTTAAGTTGTTTTAGGCCTGTTTTTGAAAAAACAGGCCTAAAACAGCTAGTAAATCATTCCGAAAACGTCTTTGCCAGATAGATTAAAGAAAAAGTTGCCTAGAGTGTTTTAGAAATATATGCTCTAATTGCTTCAATCTTACTTCATGTAAAAGAAAAGCCAACGCGCTGCGAAAGTGACTGTTGAGCTTCTTGCAGCTCCGCGAAAAAATATCCCGGACTAAAATAGCAAAAGAGAATCCTTTCTTCTTTTAGCACGAAAGCCTTTAGATGGAAATTCCGAAGGTTTTTCTGTTTTAGGGCTCTTTTTTCAAAATCAGCCCTAAAACAGCATTTAGGATTGGGATTTTGAATGAAAGAAGCAAATCTTTAAAAGACTCTTAAAAAGTTATCTTTTTTAAGGCGATGGATTTGCAATGCTACATTTTTTTATTGCCCAGTTAATTTCTTTACTTTAGGGCTGATAATTCACTTTTGCGTCAAGGCTGGTTCTTCCTTAGCCGGAATTATATTCACGCGCAAACGCAGTTTTAGGCCTGTTTTTCCAAAATTAAACCAAAACCAATATGAAGTTTATTCCTTTC
>JBBSSO010000397.1:0-2889 GCA_038241905.1 Cytophagales bacterium
CGGGGCCGGTCTCCACCATCGCCGTAGGCGGCATTTACGCCAGCACGGTCCCGGTTGCCACCTCTGGCCAAGCTGTCAGCGTTTTGAATGCTGGTGCCGCTGCTGTTGGTTAAATATTTACTTTCTGGGTCAGTTAAAGTTGGCGGCACCAGGGTGTTGGGGTCTGTATTATCCTGAAACCCGCCTTTTTCTTTGTTATCTTTATTTTGTCCTTTTTGCGTTGGATCATTGGTTTTATTGCCGCTCATATTGCCTCCTTTTTAGTTAAGTGATACTTTCTATACGAGAGCAGCGGGCAAAAGTATACCTTAACTCAACTAAAAGCCATCAGCAAAATGACTAGCAACGTGGGCAGCGCCAGGTAAAACCAAAATAAAACGTGCTTTTTGTACTGCTTGGGCACCTGCGCGCTGGCCTGTAACAACACAACAACTAACACAGCCACGTAACCCAAAACAAAAGCCATGACTTTGCCCCAGTTCCGGACGATGGTTCCGCCCTGCGCCTCCACTTCCGGATCAGTGGGAATAAGCCACGTTACGAGTCCGTAATACACGGCCACCTCTAGCGCCAAGAAAATAATTGCCCCCGTAAAAATGGCCAAGGCCGTATCTCTAGTCTTCTGCTGCATAAGCGCTTAAGGTAGTATTTCTGCTGCTTTCCCAGAAATAATTTAACTTAAAAAAGGCCATCAATGTACATCGATGGCCTTTTCTGCATGTAACTTTTCTGTTTTAGGCCTGTTTTTGGAAAAACAGGCCTAAAACAGACTCTTAGTTTCTGTTGGGCTGAAAGTTTACCAACTTCACAAATTCCAACACGCGGTTCTCAATTTCAGCAGGTTGCAGGTTCACCAAACGCTCCGTACCGAACTGCTCTACGCAGAAAGAGGCCATCGCTGAGCCATGAATAACGGCCCGTTTCATGTTCTCAAAGCTGATGTCATCGGTGCTGGCCAAATAGCCAATAAAGCCTCCGGCGAAGGTATCTCCAGCACCAGTGGGGTCAAAAACTTCTTCTAGCGGCAGCGCCGGCGCAAAGAAAACTTCTTCTTCATGAAACAACAACGCGCCGTGTTCGCCTTTTTTAATGATGAGGTATTTTGGCCCCATCTTCATAATTTTTTTGGCGGCCTTTACCAAGCTGTATTCTTGGCTTAGTTGCCGAGCTTCTTCATCGTTAATAGATAAAACGTCTACCATGCCAATTGTCTGGATGAGGTCATCATAGGCAATGTCCATCCAGAAATTCATGGTGTCCATTACTACCAGTTTAGGCCGGTTTTTCAGGCGTTCCAGCACTTGGCGCTGCACCTGCGGGGCTAAATTACCCAGCATTAGGTACTGGCAGTCTTGGTAACTTTCAGGCACAACGGGGTCAAAATCACCAAGTACGTTTAGTTCCGTTACCAGCGTTTCGCGGCTGTTCATGTCGTTAAAATACCGGCCAGACCAGAAGAACGACTTCTCGTTTTCTTTAATTTGCAGACCTTCTGTATCAATGCCTTTGCTTTCTAGCATGGCAATGTCTGTTTTCAGGAAATCGCCGCCGACCACGCTCACCAGGTTCACGTTTTCCACAAAATTAGCGGCCGACAAAGAAATAAAGGTTCCGGCGCCGCCGATGATTTTTTCTCTCTTCCCGAAGGGAGTTTCCAGCGCATCAAACGCTACCGATCCAATAACTAATAGACTCATGTTCAGTTCTTTATTATTTTTTGCTAACCACTAAAGCGTGCTCTATATTTTCTACTAGATAAATTCTGTGTTTTGGGCCTGTTTTTGGAAAAACAAGCCCAAAACAAAAAAAGCTCCTGACAAGTCAGGAGCTTTTTGGGTGATCGATGGGGTTCGAACCCACGACTTCCAGAATCACAATCTGGTGCTCTAACCAGCTGAACTACGACCACCGTGTAATTGGAGAGCAAAAGTAAGGCCTTTGGGCATTCTTCGCAAGCATTTTACTTAATTTTAGGCTAAAAGTTTTCTACTATCGGCTAAATAACACTCTTTCACCGCGTTTTCGCTCATCAAATTTTCCGTTCTGGTAAGCCAAATGCCCAGAAACCACCGTGTGCGTCACCACGCCCGGAAACGTCTGTCCTTCCATCGGCGACCAGCCGCACTTATAATGGATGTTTTCTTTGCCCACGGTCTGGCTTTGCGCCAAGTCAACCAGCACTAAATCGGCCCAATACCCTTCCCGGAGGAAGCCCCGCTTTTCTATCTGAAAACAGATGGCTGGCGCGTGGCACATTTTCTCTACTATCCGCTCCAGCGAAATCTTGCCTTGTTGGTAAAACGCCAGCATAATAGGCAACGCGTGTTGCACCAAAGGCAAACCCGAAGGCGCGCTTTTATAAGTATCGGCCTGTTTTTCTGCCCAGGTGTGCGGCGCATGATCCGTGGCAATAATATCTAGCCGGTTGTCTAGTAGCCCTTGCAGAAGCGCTTCTTTGTGCCGAGCCTCTTTAATGGCGGGGTTGCACTTAATCTGCGCGCCCAACGTATCATATTGCGCGGCGTCAAACCAGAGGTGATGCACGCAAACCTCGGCGGTAATGCGTTTTTGGGCCAGCGGAATATCATTTCTAAACAACGCCAGTTCTTCTTGCGTGCTGATGTGCAAGATGTGCAGGCGCGTGTTATGTTTTTTGGCCAATTCTATCGCCATGCTAGATGATTTATAACACGCCGCCACGCTCCTTATTTCTGGGTGAGCCTGCACCGGAATAGCATCGCCGTACTTTTCGGTGGCGAGCTGCATGTTGGCTTTAATAGTGGCCTCGTCTTCGCAGTGCGTGGCAATTAGCATTGGGCTTTGTTTGAAAATCTCTTCCAGCGTTTGCACATCATCTACCAACATATTGCCGGTGCTAGAGCCCATGAA
>JBBSSO010000398.1:0-2886 GCA_038241905.1 Cytophagales bacterium
ACCAGCGGCACCATTCCACTTTGCCTCTGGGAGTTTGAAAATAAATTTAAAAAAGGAGACAACGTAATTCTAGCTGCGTTTGGCGGCGGCTTTACCTGGGGCTCCATTTACCTGAAGTGGGCCTATGACCCAAAATAAGTCTGCTTTATTTCAGTTCCTTTTTTAAGAATCAATCCAAAAATTCGGCTATCTTTGGCCGAATTTTTTTATGTACCGTTGGGGAAAATCCCACGGAACTTTTAACCGATACCCACGCACGCTATGGCAACTACCGCTGATTTTCGCAACGGGCTATGTATAGAATTTAACGGCGACTTATGGATTATTACTGAGTTTCAGCACGTGAAACCCGGGAAAGGTCCTGCTTTTGTTCGCACTAAAATGAAGAATATTAAAACCGGTAAAGTATTGGACAACACCTTTACCGCCGGGGTAAAAGTAACCACCGCCCGCGTAGAGCAGCGCCCTCACCAGTACATTTACAAAGATGACTATGGGTATAACTTCATGAATATGGAGAACTTTGAGCAGGTGACTATTGAGGAAAGAATGCTTCCGTTTGCTGATTTGATGAAAGAAGGCCAAGAAGTTTCTATCTTGTTCCATGCTGAAACGGAGACGCCGCTTACCGCTGAATTACCTACGTATGTAGAACTAACTATTACGTATACAGAGCCCGGCCTTAAAGGAGATACCGCCACCAATGCCACCAAACCTGCTACGGTAGAAACGGGTGCAACCATATCGGTGCCCTTGTTTATTGGCCAAGACGAAAAAATAAAAGTAGATACGCGTACCTACACCTATGCTGAACGAGTAAAGTAAAACTATGAAAGCTAAAGAAATTCAGGATCTAATTGATTTCATCGCGAAGTCAGGTTTGAACAAAGTAAATATTGAGACCGAAGAATTCAAGATATCGGTACAGCGCGAAGCAAACCAAAAAATAACCTATTCAACCGCGCCCATGCAATCGGCCCCGGCCGCTCCCTCTGCTCCTGCGCCAGCCTTAGCGACGGCACCGGCGGCAGCACCTGCTGCTCCAGCGACAGATGATAACAGCAAATATATTACCGTTAAAGCGCCCATGATTGGCACGTTTTACCGTTCTGCCAGCCCAGAGTCTGCTATGTTTGTGAACGTAGGCGACGAGATTAAAAAAGGACAGGTCATCTGCATCATTGAAGCAATGAAACTCTTTAATGAGATTGAGGCAGAAATTAGCGGCAAGGTTGTCAAAATATTAGCCGACAATTCCAGCCCGGTTGAATATGACCAGCCTTTATTCTTGGTAGACCCTAGTTAATTTAATTTGAAATTTGACAATAAGATGGTTTGACATAAGAGATGCTTATCAGGTCTCTTTTTTCATCCCTTCATCTTACATCTCCAAATCTTCAAATTTCCAAAGTAGACAACATGTTCAAAAAAATACTAATTGCCAACCGGGGCGAAATTGCCTTACGGGTTATCCGGACGTGCAAAGAGATGGGCATTAAAACGGTGGCCGTATATTCTACTGCTGACAAAGAAAGCCTGCACGTGCGCTTTGCAGACGAAGCGGTATGCATCGGCCCCCCTCCTAGCGCCCAGTCTTACCTTAACATTCCCAACCTCATCGCGGCAGCGGAAATCACCAATGCTGATGCCATCCACCCGGGCTATGGATTTCTTTCTGAAAACGCCGAGTTTTCTAGAATTTGTGCCGAAAACGGAATCAAGTTTATTGGTGCCACCCCCAAAATGATTAATTCGATGGGCGATAAATCGTCGGCGAAGGAATACATGAAAAAGGCGGGTGTACCTACCATTCCGGGTTCTGAGGGATTGCTATCCTCTGCGGAGCAAGGCAAAAAACTAGCGGCTAAAATCAAATATCCCGTTATTATTAAAGCAACCGCAGGTGGCGGCGGACGCGGCATGCGGATTATTAAAGCTGCGGATGAGTTTGACAAAGCATGGGCCGACGCGCGCCAAGAAGCTAAAGCGGCTTTTGGCAACGACGGCATGTACCTGGAGAAGTTTGTGGAGGAACCCCGCCACATTGAAATCCAGATTATAGGCGACCAGTTTGGCAAAGTTTGTCACCTTTCTGAGCGTGATTGCAGCATTCAGCGCCGGCATCAGAAACTGATTGAAGAAACGCCCTCGCCCTTTATTGATGATGATTTGCGGGAGCGCATGGGCCAAGCGGCCATCGCAGGAGCGTCTTCCATTAATTACGAAGGCGTAGGAACTATTGAGTTTCTGGTGGACAAGAACAAAGATTTCTACTTCATGGAGATGAACACCCGTATTCAAGTGGAGCACCCTATTACGGAAGAAGTAGTAAATTATGACCTAATCAAGGAGCAGATAAAAGTTGCGGCTGGTATTCCTATTTCGGGCAAAAACTATTATCCGCAGATGCACGCTATTGAGTGCCGCATTAACGCCGAGGACCCTAAAAATGGTTTCCGTCCTAATCCCGGCAAAATTACCGTGTTGCACATTCCGGGCGGCCATGGGGTACGGGTAGATACGCACGTGTACGCGGGTTATACCATTCCGGCCAACTATGACTCCATGATTGCCAAATTGATTGTAACCGCTCACACGCGTGAGGAAGCCCTTGTAAAGATGAAACGCGCCCTCAGCGAATTCGTGATTGAGGGCATTCATACTACCATTCCATTTCACATGGCCATGATGGAAGACAAAAATTTTAACGAAGGTAATTTCACTACGAGTTATTTGGATACCTATGATTTTTCAAAAATATAGGGGAATTTCAGTCTTTTATTAAACAGAAAGTGCAGCTCCTTGGGGCTGCTCTTTCTGTTTAATAAAAGACTGTTTTAGGCCTGTTTGTGCAAAAACAAGCCTAAAACAGCTCGCCAAATTTGG
>JBBSSO010000399.1:0-2881 GCA_038241905.1 Cytophagales bacterium
CAGATATCTGCCATAACCTATTACGGAAGTTACCAAGAGATAACCGTTCAGGTTTCTGGGGCTGAAATTTTGGTCCGGACGGAAGAAAAAAAATTAACCGCAGGTTCTGAAATACGCATAGCACTATCCAAGCCCAATCTACTTTAAACTAAATTGTTTCCGGAAGAAGAAAAGCACGCATTCCATCGCCTAACCTACGTGGGTAAAAAAAATTTCTCAACTGACTATCCAGACTTCGCCAGGTTCACCATTGGGACAGGCCTTAATGAAGTGATCGGCAGTCATTTGACTAAATATCTGACCTCGAAAACTTGATAAGATTTGAAGAAAGCAGCAGTTCCCAGAGCTCTTTCAATAGCGTGAAAACATTCCTTTTCACCACCAGCTTTGCTTAGCCGGTGACTTCTGTTTTAGGCCTGTTTTTGGAAAAACAGGCCTAAAACAGCTTTGAGTTCAGCTTTCCTGGCTTCTTCATCGCGCAGCAAAATTCAATTGCTCTCAAGTTCATGAGAAGTATTAGCTTTCAATTTTTAAGCAGAAGAGGCCACAACCGCGCGTTTCTTGCGGTTAATGTTGTACCTTAACCTCTCTTTTTAATTCACCACCATGCCCCACCAAGACGACGGAGCCTTGCAAGCACTGCTTGAAGCGTTGAAATTTTCGCCTGACAATACGCCGCTGCGCAAGCACGTGGTTGCCACTTATTCATCGCAACAAAAATACCCAGAAGCTGAGAAGCATTTGCTGCTAGGCCTGCAACACGCCCCGCAAGACAACAGCCTAAAACTGCTGTTAGCTGCCAATTATTTTTACCTTGGTAAATTTTCTACGGCTTTTGTAATTGTAGAGGAATTACATGCCACCGAGTACAGCCCGGCCCACGTGGACTTGCTGCACGCCCGCCTGCTGCTGGCCACCGGCGAGTGGGCTGAGGCTTTGCAAAAATACCAGCAGGCCACCAGTCAAATGCCTGGTTTGCAAGACAAAGCTTTAGAAGCAGCCATTTTAGAAAAGACTCACCCCGGCCTCTCTGAAGATACGCTAAAAGTACCTACTCAAGCATCGGCCTCAGAAAGCAGTATTGCCTTGGAAAAACCCACGCTTACTTTTAAAGATGTAGGCGGGATGGAAAAGGTGAAAGAAGAGATTGAGATGAAAATCATTTTGCCGTTAAAACACCCTGAACTTTACAAGGCTTACGGCAAAAAAGTGGGCGGCGGCATCTTAATGTACGGCCCACCTGGCTGCGGCAAAACCCTGCTGGCCCGCGCCACTGCCGGCGAGGTAAATGCTTCTTTTTTGTCGGTAGGCATCAATGATATTCTGGACATGTGGATCGGAAATTCGGAGAAGAATTTGCACCAAGTGTTTGAACTGGCGCGCGCCCAGGCGCCTTGCGTTTTGTTTTTTGATGAAGTGGACGCCCTCGGCGCTAGCCGAACCGATATGCGCAAAAGCGGTGGTCGGCACTTAATTAACCAGTTTTTGTCTGAGTTAGACGGGGTGGAGCATTCTAACGAGGGCGTGCTTATTTTGGCTGCTACCAATAGCCCCTGGAACATGGATTCTGCGTTCCGGAGGCCGGGCCGTTTTGATCGCATTTTATTTGTGACGCCGCCCGACCAAGCCGCCAAAGAAACTATTTTAGGCGTACTTCTTCAGGAAAAACCTACCCAGAATCTCAACCTTGACGCAATCGCGAAGAAAGCAAAAGATTTTTCTGGAGCCGATTTAAAAGCCGTTATAGACGTGGCGGTAGAGTTAAAATTGCGGGAAAGCATGAAAAAAGGTCTTCCACTACCTCTAGAACAAAAAGATCTTTTAAAAGCGTTAGAGCAGGTAAGACCCTCTACCAAGGAGTGGTTTAACACGGCGCGCAATTACGCGTTATACGCCAATGAAAATGGCTTGTATGACGAAATTCTGGCTTTTATGGGCCTAAAGAAATAACGAACGATGGAAACGATGCACCAAGGTCGGGCGCTGTTGCTGATACAGCAAGGGAAATATGATTTGGCCGAAAAAGAGTTGCGGAGGGCATTAGCCGATGACGTTCACAACGGATTAAATCACGCGTATCTGGCCTTGTGCCTGCTTAACCTAGACAAGGCATCTGCCGCGATGGAAGAAGTGCGCCTGGCCCTAGCCGAAGAACCAGACCTTGCCTTTGCCCACTACTTGCTCAGCTTGGTACACCTGCACCATGACCGCCTACCCGACAGCGAAAAAGCCATTAGAGAGGCGCTGGAACTGGACCCGTATGAAGCCGCTTTCCATTATGTTTTGGGCACTATTTACTTCCAAAGATCGCAATGGGAAAAAGCGCTGCACGCCGCCGAACAAGGTTTGGCTGTTTCTGCCGAAGATGTTTCTTGTCTGAACTTGAAAGCGCGGGCCCTCAATAGGTTGGGTAAAAAGGATTTAGCGACTCAAAGTTTCAGTCACGCTTTTCAGCAAGCACCAGACAACGCCAGTACGCACACGAATCAAGGTTGGGTTTATTTAGAACAGCGCAACTACACCGCAGCGCTGGGCCATTTTCAGGAAGCGCTCCGGTTAAAACCTACCTCTGCGTTTGCCCGCGAAGGATTGGTGGAAGCCCTAAAAGCCCGCTACTGGATTTACCGAGGCTTTTTAAGCTTTAGCTATAAAATGGCATCTATGGGAAAAGGCGCCCGCTGGGGAATGTACATCGGGATGATATTACTGGTGCAGGTTATGCCCTTGTTGCTGCCCTTTTACTTGATGTTAATTTTCTTTACCTGGTTTTCTGACCTGATTTTCAACTCCATGCTTCGGTTGAACCGTTATGGCCGCCATGCTTTAAATGAACAGCAAATTGCAGGGTCTAATCTGTTTTTGGCTTTGTTCTTAGGGGGAA
>JBBSSO010000400.1:0-2878 GCA_038241905.1 Cytophagales bacterium
CAGTACAATTTAAAGCCTGTTATCCGGGCTATTACGCAAGCCGTTGCTGGCGGTATTAAAGGAACGGTAACCCCGGCCGCCGCCAAGCCCGGTATTCTGATTATTTCTGCAGCCAATGACACCACCGGCGGCTTCGCCGATGATAGAGGAAACTACCTGATCAAAGGCTTGGCCGCTGGAACGTATAAAGTGCAGTTCACTACTACAACGGACTACAAGAACAAGGAATTGACCAATATTGTAGTTACCAATGACCAAATTACCCAAGTACCAGCCGTAGATTTAAATTAATTACGGGCAGGTCATAAAACAAAGAAGAGCGGGAAGCATTAGCCTCCCGCTCTTCTTGTTATAATAGGTTTCTGTTTTCGGCCTGTTTTCTGAAAAACAGGCCGAAAACAGCTTATAACTCCATGTCCTGGCCGTACTGAATGCGCACGTACGTAATGTAATCAGAGTTAATAGGCTCATGACCGGCCAACCGAATGTGGCGCGTTGTTTGGGCCCGGTGGTACGTGGCGTGGTTAATGGCGTGGGTCAGAATGTCGCGCACTTTGGTAGAATACTGCTTGCCTTGCGTGTTGGTGTAGTCAATGGTGCGGTTTAGTTCTGCTTCATCGGCGCGGCTATATAATTCTACTAGTTTAGGCGATGTTTGCTCGTGCAGCTGGTGCAGTTCTTCCAGAGAATGGACCTGCATGACCGTTACCGGGCTTTTAGTGCCGGTAATGCGGGCAATCCAGATGGCTTGGGCGTTCAGCACGTGGCTGAACATCAGTTGAGAATATTCCGGCAACTCGCCTTGAATCTGATCTAAGCTTTTGAGAATGCGTCCGTTGGCCCAGACATTGTATTCGGCCAGATTCTGAAGAACATCGTTTGAGGTCATGGTATTAAAAGTTAATCGGGTTAAAGAGAAAGGTTAGTTGCACCGCAAAAGTAACAAACACCGCGGTAGATTACGTGTTTAAAAATGCTTTATAAAAGCCGACAAATAAGGTATAAATATCAGCAACCCAACAATCACCGCCATAAGTGAGGCCACCAGTACCGCGCCCGCCGCAATGTCTTTGGCTTTACCGGCCAGCGGGTGCTCCTCCGGCGATACCAAATCCACCACCACCTCCAGCGCCGTGTTGAAAAGCTCCGCCATCCAGACCAAGCCAATTGCCAGCGAAATACAAACCCACTCTATTAAAGAAAGGCCCACGTAAAAACCGGCGGCCAGCACCCAAATAGTAGAAAGCGCGTGCCACTGCAGGTTAATCTCAGACCTGAAAGCCGCCGCAATTCCCTTCAACGCATACCCGAAACTATTGAGCCGGCCTTTGACAAACGGTACGTGTTTTTTCGCCATGCGCGTTAACGGGCGGGTTAAAATGGATTCGGCTTACGCCGATGTAAATAACATTCTCAAACAGTTAGCTTGTTGGTGAAAACTTCAAAACCACTTGTTGTGGTTAGTGAGAACACCAAAACCGGCCCTTGGTGGTGATAGCACCATTTTCCATCAGGCTACAGACTTATTTTCTGCCATCTGGCTGTACCAAATTTAGCTGTACCAAATCTTCACCGGCCGCCCTTGTTGCGTGTTTTCACCAACAAGCAATATCACTTAGAAATAGCAGAAACCTCCTCTAGGCAATTTAACGCCCTCTTTTCCATCGCCAGAAAGAAAATAAAATTCTGCTGTTTTCGGCCTGTTTTTTGAAAAAAACGCCGAAAACAGCAACGGCTTATACCTTAATGATGATGTTCTTCTTATACATAATATAGAGAATAAGCATCCAGAAGGCAATCCAGGTGAGGGCCCAGGCTAATGAGGCGTTGTACGGCGAAAAGACCGGCGTGTAGAAAGACTCATAAAGCCACGTTTTACTATCTACCTCGCCGGCAGGCGTAGAGATTTTAATCATGCCCATTATTCTGGGACTAAGGCCGGAGAGAAAAAATACCGTAATGGCGTTCACGCCATACACCAAAAACGGCGTCGTGAATCTTCGGTAGCCTTTTACATCAATAAGCCAGTAGCACAAACCCAGTCCTAGCATGGCCAAACCCGAGGTGTAAAGCACAAAGGAACTGGTCCAAAGGCTTTTGTTTATCGGGAAATGCAGGTCCCAAATCATGCCAGCCACGGTGCAGATAACGCCCCAGACCATGAGCCAGGCAATTTTGTTTCCGGCATCGTCTTTCTTTTTAAGCCATTGGCCAGCCAAAACGCCAGTTAACGCGGAGGCCACAGCGGGCAAGGTGCTTAAAACGCCTTCGGGGTCCCAAACCTTGGTAGATTTCCAGAGGTGGCCGGGCAGCAAGGCGTTATCTAGCCAGGCCGCTAAGTTGGTGGTGGGTTGCAAGTTGGCTACGCCAATGCCGGGCACGGGCGCATACATTAACAGCAACCAGTAGCCTACTAAAATAAGCGCCGTGATTATGATTTGAGTTTTACGATCAGTTTTCAGGAAAATTAGTGCGGCAAAAATAAAGACCACGCCAATGCGCTGCAAAACACCCGGTATCCGCACGGTGCCAAAGTCAAACGATGGAAACAAGGACAAGAACAAACCCAGCGCAAACAGCGTGAGCCCTCGCTTAACAATCCGAAGCATGGTTTTTTGGTGCTCCAGCGGCTTTAGTTTCTGGCCAGACAACGCAAACGCAATGGATACGCCCACTATGAACAAGAAAAACGGGAAAACCAGATCGGTAGGCGTGCAGCCGTGCCAAGGCGCGTGTTTGAGCGGCGCGTAGATCTTGCCCCAGTTGCCGGGGTTGTTTACCAAAATCATGGCCAGCACGGTAATTCCCCTAAATACATCCAAAGACCGCAACCGTGGGTTGTTTATTGGGGGAGTAACGCTGGCAGAAGCAGGAGCAG
>JBBSSO010000401.1:0-2873 GCA_038241905.1 Cytophagales bacterium
AATAAGTAGGTGGGGCATGGGTTTGTTCTTAGCTGCTTTTGCCATTACGGAAGCCCTCCTTTTTCTGCAAGGCACTTTTTTCTGGGCTCAGCTTGGCGCGATTTCTTATTTTCAAGAGATTATGTTTAGCATCAGCATTTTCCTCCCGGTGGGGTTGCTTCTATTTTTCTTAGGGCAGTTGCAAGCAGCAAAAGAGCTGGAAAATTCTTAATATATATACCCGCTCTTCAGCGGTTTAAGCCTAAGCAAGATTATTTATAAAATCTGGCTCATTAGATTACCTACTGCAATTTTGAGGACCGCCTGTTTTCGGCCTGTTTTCTGAAAAACAGGCCAAAAAAAACCCACCCTTTTTCATCAAACGCTAAAAAGGATTTCCGCATAGTTGCATAGCGGTGGGTTTTAACCCACCACCAAGTTTATTAAGTTATTAATCAGTCATAAAATAATAAAATACCTTTTTGTCTTTTATTATCGGATGCTTCTTTTTACCTTTGACGTGTTGTTTAAATAAGGAACCCAAAACATATTACTATGGAAGCTACCCAAACCATTGACGTATTAGATGTAACCGTGCTGGAACCCCGCGTGAAACACTCCACTATTTTCGAATGGTTTGATGCCCTCAAAGCCGGTGACGCTTTTATCATCCACAACGACCACGACCCAAAACCACTTTACTACCAACTATTAGGCGAGCGCGGCAATACTTTTAAATGGGAATACCTGCAGCAGGGTCCCGACGTGTGGGAAGTTAAAATTGCCAAAATCACGCCCACCGAAGAAGAAAGCATCGGCGAACTAGTAGCCAAAGATTTCCGCAAAGCGCAAGTTTTCAAAAAATACGGCATCGACTTTTGCTGCGGCGGCAAGAAATCTCTTTCTCAGGTTTGCGAAGAAAAAGGCCTTAATCCAGAGGTAGTAAAACGTGAATTGAACGCCATTCCGGAATCTAATACCGTGCAGGACACCGATTTCCAGAGCTGGGATCTTTCCTTCCTAGCCGATTATATTGTGAATATTCACCACGCATACGTGCGGGAAGCCATCCCGGCTTTGTATGAATATACCACTAAAATTGCCCGCGTGCACGGCGCCAACCATCCAGAATTGATTCAGGTAGCCAAACATTTCACGAACGTGGCTAATGAGTTGGAAAGCCACATGCCCAAAGAAGAGCGCGTTTTATTTCCGTTCATCAAGCAACTAAACGAAGCCCAGAAAAACGGCGAGAAGCTGGACAAACCGGCTTTCGGGAGCATTCAGCAGCCCATTAACATGATGGAGATGGAGCACGAGGCCGCCGGTGGCGAACTAGAAGCCATCCGGGAGATTACCAACAACTTCACACTCCCCGAAGACGCTTGCGGTACGTACCGCGTGGCCTTCAGCAAGTTGCAGGAGTTTGAAACCGATTTGCAACGCCACATTCACCTAGAAAATAATATCTTGTTTCCGAAAGCGCTGGCTCTGGAAAAAGAAATTTTAAAGTAGCGGAGTAGGGCAGGCCCCGTAGTAAGGGCCTGCTTTTAGAGCTTGTTTGGAGTTTAGCTTTTGCCTGCGAAAAAGAGGAACGTAGAACTTCCTGTATGCTTTTTCAAAAGCAATTCTAAAATTTAAACAAGCTCTGACTTCCACAACCTCATAATCCGCATGATCATGGAAAAAGCCGCCGTTCCCCTAAAAAGAGATAAAAGCCTGATTCCACTTTCCAGAGAGCACCATTTTGGATTGCTTTTCTGTTGGAAACTTCGGCAAGGCCTGAAAAAAGGTACTGATTTAGCCGTCATGCAGCAGTACGTCCGGTATTTTTGGGAGCAGATATTATTTCCGCATTGCCAGGAAGAAGAATGGCTGCTTCGGCGGTTTTTGCTACCCAATGATATTCTTAGAATCAGGATTGAAGAGGAACACCGCCTGTTGCATTGGATGATTGACCAAATTATTGACGGCAAACGCCTGGTTCCGGAGCAGTTTGAGACGTTGCAACAAGACTTGGTTTCTCATATTAGATGGGAAGAACGCGAGCTTTTTCCGTACCTACAGAAAGTGGTGCCGCAAGAGGATTTACAAGAAGCCAGCGTATTGATGGAGCAACACCATGAAGGTGAAGCCGTGGCCGATACCTTTACGCCGGAGTTCTGGCTAAGATAAAGTCCTGTTTAAAAGATGGAAACACAAAGCTGTTTTGGGCCTGTTTTTCGAAAACAGGCCTAAAACAGCTTTTTATTCTTTGTCATAGATGGAAATAAAACCCGCCACCAAAATTTCTGCGCTGCTCAAAGCCAACCCTGCCGCGCTGGAGGCCATCGCCAGTATAAATCCGCACTTTGAGAAACTGCGTAATCCGCTTTTACGGAAATTGTTCGCCAGCCGCGTCTCCATTGCCGATGCCGCCCGCATTGGCGGTTGCCCGGTAGAAACATTCTTTGAGAAACTGGCGCCGCTGGGTTTTACGGCCGCTCAAAACACTAACAAAGCCGAGGCCATAGATTCATCGCCGCCGGCTGTTTTACCCTTATTTTTAGAAAATCTGCCCGAAAACGCTTTTACATATTTAGATGTAAGGGATAAAATAAACACGGGGCAAGATCCTTTATTAGAGATTTTATCAGCTGTAGATAGCCTTACTGAAAACCAAGCCTTGGTTGTTTTAAACACCTTTGAGCCTACGCCACTGTTCCAGATTCTCGAAAAACGAGGTTTCCACAGCTTTTCGCAGCAGAAAGAAGAAAACCTGGTTTATGCATATTTCTGGCGGATGTCGGGACCGGGCGTAACCTCAGAAGATAAGATTATTTCAGACGCCGCCGCGGACTTTGATTTGGTGCTGGAAAAATACAAAGACCACCTGCAACATTTAGACGTTCGTC
>JBBSSO010000402.1:0-2859 GCA_038241905.1 Cytophagales bacterium
AACGGAAGAAGCGAAAGGCAGGGTAAAGGCTTCGGAATTACAGGAAAGGTTAATGTAAATGGCTGATGCTCTTATCCTTTTAGATGTGAGGCGTGAAAAATGAATAGTATATAAACCTTGTATTTACTATTCTTTATATTAACCTTAGGTGCAGCATTATATCCCCTATAGTATGGTGAATTCTTCTACAACCCAAGCTTACTATAGTACTTGGCAATTTATTCTGAATGAAAAACGAAAGCCTACTAAATTATTGCTTGCGTTTTTTCCAACATGCCTAACTTTATTTCTACTTTCATTTAATGTGAATGGGCAGAACAGCCTAACGCTATCCACGCAGGCAATTCACAGCAAAGTAGAGGTGAAGGATAATTGGAGCCCCCCTACCGCCGTGCACCGGAAAGACAAGTTGGAGGGTACAGCCAAAGGGTATGGGGCCAGCCTGAATTATGCGTTCCGACTGCCGTTCCTCCTCAAGGACCCGCGCGTGCGGCTGACGGTAGGGGCGGGCTATTTCAAGCAGCGTTTTGACTTGAAGAGGCCGTTTGATTATGATTCATTTTTATATGTTATATTTTACACGGATAATTATGCCTACCACTCTTGGGAGTGGTCGGTTGGTTTGGAATATAAATACCCACTGAGTAAAAATTATTCTCTCTCTGGCAACCTATCCTACAACTGGCTGAAATCATTTCGGCAAGAGTATAGGCCCACATTTCATCATGGTGACGGAGACCCTACCCAAACCAATTACAAACAGATAGACTTCGGGAATATGGCAAGGCTTGAATTTGGGCTGAATAGGGACTTTGGGAGTATGTTTTCCATAGGTTTACACGCCGTAGTGCCGCTGTATACCCGCTGGCGCAACGATGAAATCTTTAATGACGACCCATCCGGATTTTCTAACCCCAAATTCAGTGTAGGTTCCTCCGTGAATATTTCTTACAATTTCTTTAATAATCCATAAAACACAATTTCTAAAGCACTTTCCTTTAAAAATTTATATTTAACCTTGCTTAGGTTAAGAAAATTATCGTAATTTTGTGTCATTCTTGTAACTGATTGTATTTCAAGGTCGTATTTACTTTGAGAGGGTCTCTTTCAAGAATGTCTCCCAAGTTTATTCTGCTTGTTATAGGACTGTTTTTAAGCAAAATTATGCCAATTACTAAAGTTTTACTCGCATTTTTATTATTCGTGTCTACTGCTGTTGGGTCTGTTGCCGGAAGCGGTGAAGAGCAAGCCAAAACTAAGGCTACGGCTAAAATGCGTGTGAAAGAAATTACGCAACGCATTAAAGAAAACCGCCAGGAGCCGCAAGCCTACGCAGACCGCGCCAGCGCGAAGATGGAGCTAGGCAATGCCTTCGGAGCTATTAAAGATTACAACACCGCTTTAGACTTGGCCCCCGGCAACCAGACTTTCTTGCAAAGCCGCGGCAACGCTTTTCTACTGGTAGAGGCTTTTAAAGAAGCGCTAAACGATTTCAATACGGCTCTGCTGAGCAGCAAATCGGTTTCTTTGGTATATGATCGGGCTGTGGCGCGTTACCACCTCGGCGATTTGCCCGGCACAATGACTGATCTGGACCACGTAATCTTGACCGACCCCAACCATGCAAAAGCCTATTATAACCGCGCCGTGGTAAAAATGGACTTAAACCAAAACGAGGCCGCGGTAGCAGACCTCAACATGTTTCTGCAGCTGAACCCTAACCATGCAGAAGCGCTTTTGGTACTTGCCATGGCCAACCAACAAATCAATAAAATAGCTCAGCGCTAAATTTACGATAAGTTTATAAACGGGGCAGGCCGAGATATTTATCTCGGCCTGCCCCGTTTTAAGTAAGTGCTAAGGAATACCTTGGTTTTTACTTTGCTGTTTTAGGCCAGTTTTTCCAAAAACATGCCTAAAACAGCAAAGTAAGTGGCGCAACCAACCGTGATGTGAAAGTGGAGTTAGCTTTTTATTGCCAAAAGTTTGCTTAGCACATCCCAGACCACCACGCCAACCGTTATGCTTACGTTCAGCGAATGTTTGGTGCCAAACTGCGGAATTTCCAGCACGCCATCGGCAGCTTTAATCACATCATCCTCCACGCCAAAAACCTCGTTCCCGAACACAAACGCATATTTACCATCGGCCGACGGCCTAAAATCTGATAAAGATGTGCTGCCCTCGGCCTGTTCAATGGCCCAAACGTGGTAACCCTGAGCCTTGAGTTCGTGCACGGCTTCTAAGGTGGTAGGAACGTGCGCCCACGCCACTGATTCCGTCGCGCCCAGGGCTGTTTTGTGGATTTCTTTGTTGGGCGGCGTGCCGGTAATGCCGCAGAGGTAGATTTTCTCCACGGCAAAGGCATCGGCGGTTCTAAAGGCAGCGCCCACGTTGTGCAGGCTGCGCACATTGTCCAACACCAACACCAACGGATTTTTTTGCTTATTTTTGAACTCCTCCACCGAGTCGCGGTGCAGGTCTTCCATGCTTAACTTGTGCATATAAAAATTTTATATCGGCGTACGCCGATGAAAACGCAAAGGTAACACATCCGGAAGCAGCGATGCGTTTTAGGCCTGTTTTTTGAAAAACAGACCTAAAACAGGTTCTTTTCTGGAATTTTAGTCTTTCTTTTCTGTCATCTTGGAAAGAACTTGTATGCGAACTAGAAGAGCGTTAAAAAACGCTTCTGTCGTTCGCTACCAAGATCCTTTCAAGATGACAAAGTAAGGGAAAGGCAGGATGAAAGAGTAAGGGAAGGGAGCGAAGGAGCGTAAAGTTGGATAAAGAACTTTGCTGACTCAGCTGTTCCCTGCTGTTTCGGAGTTCTACTCCGGAACGATCTGGCTGGGGAGT
>JBBSSO010000403.1:0-2848 GCA_038241905.1 Cytophagales bacterium
GGGGACGATCAGATACAACAAAAAGCATCTTACTGAAAAGGCTAAAGTGAAGATAAGAGTATGTTTAAATTATATCTCTGTGTTGCAAAAGGCCTTAGTCAGAACCTGAATTTTAAACAAGCATCAATAATTACAGTTTAGAAACGCCGCCGGAAACTACAAACTTCATTACCTCGCTGCTCGGGATTTCTAGGTAGGTTACGTTGTCGCGCGCTATTAGAAAAAGCTCGCCGGAGAAATTGTATGAGTGCGGAAAATAAACGGCCACTTTCTCGGGCAGGTTCACGGCTTCCATACTCGGTTGCGTCACAAAACCCAGCTTATAAGTGTCTTGGTATTGCGTCATTCTCACCAGCACCGGTTGGTTAAATTTCTGATTTTCGCCCACAAAGGCATCAAACAAATCTTTTAACGAAGAGTAAATCATGCTTACCAGCGGCAAGCGGTTTAACAAACGCTCCGTCAGCACAAAAAACGGCTTCACCAAGAAAGATGAACCAATAAATCCCACTGTGGTCACCAGCACCACAATTACCAACAGCCCTAGCCCTGGAAATTGTAGCCAGAAAAGGTTGTCTAACCAGTTTATCATGGCCGCAATAATGTACACCGTTAAGGCGATGGGGGCCATAATTATGAAGCCGTTCAGGAAATAGCGGAAAAAAAGTTTCATACGCAGGGTTTGAGAGAAAAAAGCCCCGGGGTGGCGGGGCTTTTAAATATACTAAAACTTAAATGTTTTGTTGTGAATTTATACTACGATGGCCTCTTGAGCTTGAATAGCTTCTTTTACTTGCTGCATCAGCCACATGGGCGTGGACGTAGCGCCGCAGATACCCACAGAAACCGCGTCTTTAAACCAAGCTTTGTCCAATTCTGCTTCGTTCTCCACAAAATAACTTTGGGGGTTTACGCGCTGGCACACGGCGTACAAAGCCTTGCCGTTAGAGCTCTTTTTGCCGCTTACAAAAACCACCACATCATGCAGGGCGGCAAATTTCTCTAGTTGCGGCTCACGATTAGAAACCTGGCGGCAAATGCTGTCATTGGTGTTGGGGGCTTCTACAAGAATGCCCGCAGCTTGGGCGGCGGCCACGCGCTCCTCAATCAGGGTTTTCATGCGGTAAAAGCCTTTGGTACTTTTAGTGGTCTGGCTAAACAGCGTAATGGGCCGGGTATAATCCAGTTGATCCAGGTCTTCCTCGTTGGTAACTACAATGGCATCGTTGCCGGTTTGGCCGGCTAAGCCAATGACCTCGGCGTGGCCGTGCTGCCCGTATAAAACTACTTGTCCATGGTTTACTTTGGTAATGTCATAGGCGTGCTTTACCCGGTTTTGCAACTTTAACACCACAGGGCAAGAAGCGTCAATCAATTCTAGGTTATTCTGGAGGGCGGTTTGGTAGGTTTCAGGCGGCTCGCCGTGGGCCCGGATCAGCACTTTGCAGTCGCGCAGTTCTTGGAGTTGGTCGCGGTCTATAATCCGGAGGCCTTTGCCGTGCAGGCGTTGCACTTCCATGCTGTTGTGCACAATATCACCCAGGCAGTATAATTCTGGTACTTCTTCCAGTTCATCCTCGGCCATTTGAATGGCAAATTCAACCCCAAAGCAATAGCCCGAATTCTGATCTATGGTTACATTCATCTTTTGCAATGATTAAGGAACAGTGGTTTTTGATTAAAAATCTGCCGCCACTTATTCAGTAGAACGAAGGATACGCAAATACCATACCTTTCTTCTGGTCAACGCACTACCCGCGTGGATACCATTTAGAACCTGTTTTAGAGCTTTCTAAACGGACAGTTATTCTGTATTACTCAACCTAGAAAGCGCAGAATCTACCAAGTTCAACACAAATTCTACTTGCTCATCTACGGTAATGTGAGACGTGTCTAGCAAATGAGCATCATCGGCGCGTTTCAACGGACTTTCGGCGCGGGTAGAATCTATGTGGTCGCGTTTCTGCAGGTTTTCTACAATCTGGCCATACGGCACCAGCTGGTTTTTTTCTAACAGCTCTTCTTGGCGGCGTTTGGCGCGGGTTTCTACATCGGCTGTCATAAAAACTTTAACTTCAGCATCTGGAAAAACGGCGGTGCCGATGTCACGCCCGTCCATTACAACGCCGCGGCGCTTGCCCATTTTCTTTTGCTCGGCCACCATCGCGTGCCGAACCGGAGCCAGCACACTCACCTCGCTTACTTTGTTGGAGATGTACATTTTCCGGATTTCATCTTCTACGTTGAGGCCGTTTAAGAAAACCTCGTTACGGCCGTTTTTAGCGTTCCGCTGAAAAGTTACTTCCAGATTATCTAACGCTTCCTGTACCTTTTTGGGGTTGGTAAGGTCAATGTAATGCTCTAGAAAATAAAGGGTAACGGCCCGGTACATGGCGCCGGTGTCTATGTACGCGTAGCCCAGTTCTTGGGCTACTTCTTTGGCGGTGGTGCTTTTACCGCACGAAGAGTGCCCGTCTAAGGCAACTACAATCTTCTTCATACCTGAGCCTTGCGGCGAAAAAAGGTTAGCAATCTTTGGTAGGACACGGAATACCCTGCCCGGAGCGTACCTTGCGTTGGTAGCTCTTGGTTTTTTTGCTCAGCGATGCAGATTTTGGCGTACAAGCCGGGCCAATTGCACCCAGCAAAAAGCACCAAACTAACCCAAAGGAAAAAATCTTTCTCAAAACCGTTAACTTTGGGGGCAAAGATACACGTTACCAAGCAGAACGCCACCTGATTTTACGCACAGATGCGTTTATGACCTATTTTTCTGAAAACACCCCAAAACCATGACTGCACCTAGATTTTTTAAAGTAAGCGGAAACATAATTGACGTTCTGAACCA
>JBBSSO010000404.1:0-2838 GCA_038241905.1 Cytophagales bacterium
AACGTAAGGGAGGTTAATACATCGCGACGGGTGCGGGAGATCATAGATGCCTCTTTAGGAATTAGGAAATCGGTTCTAAACCCTTAAATTACAGACTTTGTTGTATAGTAACAGAAAATTTGCCAAATTTTTATTGCAAAGGTATGTCTTCTTCTTAAAAAAAATTAAATTTCAGTTTGAACGCTTCTTTTTCTGCGCAACTCTTAGCAGAAAGTTAATTCCTTCATAAGCAAACCTAATAACCAAACAAACTATGACCATCTTTTCTCACTTTCAGGGCGGGCGCTTGCTGCCTTTTTTAGCGCTTTTGTTGCTGGTAGGCTGTAGCACGGCCAGAAATGCAACCGTGTCCCCCGCCCCCGCGCCGCCCGCGTACGGCGCTGAAACCATTAAACAGCGGCTTCTGCAATCAGACAGCCTAAACACCCGCTTTATTGGGTTTGCCCTGTATGACCCCACGTTGGGCAAAATGGTGGTAGAACACAACGCCGACAAGTATTTTGTGCCCGCCTCCAATACTAAGTTGTTTACTTTTTACGCCTGCCTCAAAATGCTAGGCGACTCCATCCCCGCCCTAAAATACGTGGTCCGCGGAGATTCTCTTATCTTCTGGGGCACCGGAGATCCTACGTTCACGCACATGGACTTGAAGAATTCTTTGGCCTATGATTTTCTGAAAAACCGCAAGGAAAAGCTGTTTTACATTGAAACGCCCATGACCAGCACGCCCTTCGCCACCAATTGGGGCTGGGACGACTACTATTATTATTATCAGCCTGAGCGCAGTCCGTTTCCGGTGCATGGCAACATTGTTAAGTTTGCCCGCAAAGGTGGGCCCACTAAACCTTTTTCCGTAACGCCTTCTTTCTTTAAGCCGATGGTAAAGACAGAAACCGTCTCCGCTGCCCATGGCGATGCCTTTTTCCGGGCCTGGCGCTCCAACGAGTTTACGTTTTTCTCTAAATATGCCTCGCCAGATTTCTCGCTAGAAGTGCCGTTTATCACCTCGCCAGAACTCACCGTAAAGTTACTAGCCGATACCCTTAAAAAGAAAGTAACACTGCTAACCCGTCCGTTGCCCCAAGGCGGCGCCACGTTCTATGGCCTGCCCAGCGACAGTGTGTACAAACGCATGCTGCAAGTAAGCGACAACCTGTTTGCCGAGCAGCTCATGGTTTTGTGCTCCAACACGCTCTCAGACACGCTTTCCGTGGAGAAAGCCATCAAATACGTGGTTAAGAATTATTTGTCTGATTTACCAGATGCGCCCGTGTGGGTAGATGGCTCTGGTTTGTCTAGCATGAACATGTTTACGCCGCGCTCTATTATTGCGCTCTTGCAGAAACTACAGATAGAACGCTCAGAAGAAAGGTTGCTGCCCCTGATGGCTACCGGCGGTCGGCCTGGCACGTTCCGGTCTATTTACAAGGCAGAGCCGCCCTATGTTTTCGGGAAATCTGGTACGCTGGCGCACGTGCATAACCAAAGCGGCTACATTAAAACCAAAAGCGGCAAACTGCTGCTGTACAGTTTCATGAACAATAATTACAAAGGAGGCTCCTCGGCTATCCGCAACGAGATGGTGCGCATTATGACGGAGGTGCACGAGAAGTATTAGTTTCTGTTTTCGGGCTGTTTTTTGAAAAACAGCCCGAAAACAGAAATTTTAGAATGTTTTTGCGATGGACGTTTTGATCAGGAATGCGTGGGGCGGGTGCGACACGCCCCGACGGTTCTGGAATGCGAATTTTTCTGTTGAGAATTTTGACTAGCCCAGATTGAAATTTACTCTATTATTACTAGCCGGAAAGTAGTGATGCTTTTGCTGTTTGAAACGGTGAGGAAGAAAAGGCCTGCTGGGAGGGATTTGGTGCTGAAGCTGCCGTCTGTATGCGAAGTAGGAGACGCATAGCTTCGTCCTAATCCATCTTTTAAAATTATATCTCCATCTTTTATTGGCGCTC
Organism: Cytophagales bacterium; assembly: GCA_038241905.1. Taxonomy (GTDB): domain Bacteria; phylum Bacteroidota; class Bacteroidia; order Cytophagales; family Hymenobacteraceae; genus Nibribacter. Next base: position 1,965 of record JBBSSO010000404.1, read on the forward strand.
CGGTAAATACCATTTGTCCGCGTTGCACGGGGTTGGGGTATAGGCTGGGTTTTACTTCTTGCCATTCATCACGCGCTGAAAGCACCATTGGCGGGAATTTCTCGCGGAGCATGTTGTTTAACTCCGGGTTCTTGGCTGTATTATCGTACCCGAGGGCCCAGATGCCAATGCCTGCCAGGTTCTTCTGGTTTACTAAATCATACTTTAGGCCCAGGCTTTGTGCATCATCATAAAAAGTTTGGAACCATTGGCCGTTCTCTTGATACACATAATAGGGCGTGTCTCCTTCTGCGTTCCATTGGCGGATATAGTTGTTGGCGCTCATTTCGGCTTTGGATACGGCGTAGGTTCTAGAAATGGCAGGCGTTACTTTGTTCTGCGTAGCCGATGGTACTGTGCCCGTGGCGGTGGCCCAACGCCGGCCGTAGTACGGGAGGCCCAAAAACAGTTTGCTCGCGGGCACGCCTTTGTTTAAGTACCAATTGACAGAAGAAGTAACGTTGAGCGTGCTGCCCCAATAAGTCCAGGAGCTGGCTTTTAACGGTGCGTTGGGTCCGGCTTTCTCTGAACCGGCGTAATAATAGCCGTAGCCCATAATCAGGAAATCATCTACGCTGGTCATCTGCGCCACCATAAACACCTCCGTCCACTGCACAGACGGCAAGGCAATGGAAACCATGGATCCCGGAATTTCGGTGTGGAAGCGAGTACCCAATTGGTTCATAAACTTGGTCAGGCTATCGCGCTGTTCTACGCCTACGCCTTCAAAGTCGATGTTCACGCCATCGGCATTTCTAGCTTTTACCAGGCTAACGAGTTGGTTAATAAGATGGGTTTTGCTGCTGGGGCTGTTGAGCAGGGTGGCGTTGTTGTC
>JBBSSO010000405.1:0-2815 GCA_038241905.1 Cytophagales bacterium
AACGCAACGTCAATCACCAACGGATAGCTTTTGCCAAGCGTAATCGTTTAGTGCGGACCGCGTTCGCTTTCTTTTGCTAAGCTAACTAAAACAATTACTGGTTTTCCTCTTATTGACTTCTGCTACTCCAACCGATTTTTTTCTGCAAAGCAAGAAGAACGATTATGCGAATTTTAAATGAGAACTAACTACCTGATAAATATACCTATTCCTGTTATCTGCATTATGTCACTAGATATTTACTGTAAATGATAGCACGTTCTGGAAAAATGCCAGAAAATTAGTCTTATTCTGAATTTATCCTCTAAAGTACTATCTTTTATAAGATTAGCAAAAATCTTTTTCAGAGCTTTCGTTCACAGCTTTCCGAAGCTTTCAAAAAAAGCACTCTCCGAAAATAATCGTCCAAAGTCATCCACTACCACCGCAATCTACCCCTCCCTTTCTAAATAAAATTCACCTCAGGCGTAAGCCCAATGCCAAATTTTTCCTCCACCGAAGCTATAATGGCGTACGCCAATTCCTTTACCTGAAGGCCGGTGGCGCCGCCATAATTAACCAGCACCAGCGCTTGGTCTTTGTGCACGCCGTGCGGGCCTAGCACCTTGCCTTTCCAGCCGCACTGTTCAATCAGCCAACCGGCTGGTACTTTTACCAATTCATCGCTAACCGGGTAGCCGGGCATGGTCGGGTTTTGAAATTTCAGGTGCTCAAAAAGGGCTTTTGGAATTTCCGGGTTTTTGAAGAAAGAACCCGCGTTGCCAATGGTGGCGGGGTCGGGTAATTTGCTGCGACGGATCTGGCACACGGCGTCACTAATGCTTTGGAGGCTCTCTGTTACTTGTTGCGCCGCCAACGTGTCTTTGATAGCGCCGTACGATGTGTTAAACTGGTGGTTTCGGGCCGTGAGCCGGAACGTAACCGCCGTGACAATGTATTTGCCCTTTGCTTCCTTTTTAAAAATGCTTTCGCGGTACCCGAATCCGCATTGGTCCTGGGTAAACGTTTGCGCGTGGCCGGTGGCTATTTCCAAGGCTTCTAATTTCACAAACGTGTCCTTCAGTTCTACCCCGTACGCGCCAATGTTTTGGAGCGGAGCCGCGCCCACGGTGCCCGGTATAAGCGAAAGGTTTTCTAGACCGCCCAAATTATTTGCAATGGTGTAAAGCACCAAGTCGTGCCAGGTTTCGCCGCTGCCTGCTGTTACCAACACGTGTCCGTCCTCTGAACAGGTAGTTTGCGTAATGCCTTTAATGCGGTTTAAAAGAACCGTGGCCGCTACATTTTGGGTAAAAAGCACGTTGCTGCCGCCGCCTAAAATCAGCAGGGGCGCATCTTTCACCTCCGGATGCTGTAGTAATTCTTGCAGTTCTGCCACCGATGTAAACGAAGCTAACCGGGCCGCCTGGGCGTCTATCCCGAAGGTATTATATGCTTTTAAGGAGGCGTTTTTCTGTAATTCCATGGGCGAGCAGCGTGCAAAATATTTGAGACCTCGTAAAAGTACGAAAAGAACTTGGCCCGCTTCACCTCGGCGATGATGAGAAATATCTGTTAGAAAATCAGAAAGTAAGTTTCCGGTTTCCGGCCTGTTTTTTCAAAATCAGCGGTAAAACAAGTCATTCTAAAAATGCTGGGGTCGGGTTGCGGTTGATGCCCGTAATTTTCGCCAAATTGCAGTCCGTTTGGGTGGCTCGCGTCATCCTTCATCTGTTCACTAAAATTGCACCCCATGGCCTCAGCCAAAGAAAAAGCCGCTCAGAATTTTAACATGACCGCCACCACCTTAGCCGGCCTAGAAGACGTTTTGGCTCAGGAACTGGACGCGTTGGGCGCTAAATTTATAAAAGTGGGCACGCGGGCCGTTACCTTCAGCGGAAACCAGTATTTGCTCTACGAGGCCAATCTCTGGTGCCGCACGGCCATCAGAATACTCAAACCCTTTGCTCAATTTAAGGCCCGCGACGAGAAAGAACTGTACCTAAAAGTGCGCGAAATTGACTGGACTAGGTATCTAGACAACAACACCACCTTCGCGATAAACGCCGTGGTGGCGCGGTCAACCTTTGAGCACTCGCTGTTTGTGTCGCAGCTTACCAAAGACGCTATTGTTGACCAGTTCCGTGACAGCACCGGGCAGCGGCCCAGTGTAGACGTGGCCTTGCCCGATGTGCGCTTGAACCTGCACATGCACGAGAATATTGTTACGCTGGCATTAGACGCCTCCGGCGATTCTTTGCACCGCCGGGGCTATCGGCAGCAAACCAACATTGCGCCGCTGAACGAGGTTTTGGCCGCCGGATTATTGCTTTTGAGCAGTTGGGACAAGGAAATGCCGCTCTATGACCCCATGTGCGGCTCGGGTACGCTGCTGGTAGAAGCCGCACTGTTGGCCCACAACATTGCCCCCGGCCTGTACCGCCGCGATTACGGGTTTATGCGCTGGCCAGATTATGACGCCGACCTGTACCAACGGGTTTACCAAGATGCGCTGGCCAAAGAAATTTCCGGTAAAGAAGTAAAGATATTTGGATCTGATGTAGACCCGGAGTTTGTGGTTGCAGCCCAACAAAACTTGGCGTATGCCGAGGTAGATAAACTTGTCCAGCCTATCTGGGAACAAGATTTTAGAGACGCCACCAAGCCCGCCGAGAAAGGTTTGCTGCTCATGAATCCGCCTTACGGCGAACGCATTGGCGAAGAAAGCGACATGGACGAGCTGTACCAAATGATTGGCGATTCTCTGAAAGCTAATTTTCAGGACTGGGAAGCATTTGTGTTTACCGGAAACTTGGAGGCCGCCAAGAAGATTGGG
>JBBSSO010000406.1:0-2813 GCA_038241905.1 Cytophagales bacterium
AGGTGGGCGCCACCATCAGCAGCGCAGAAATATATTGGCTGCTGATGTCGCTGCGTACGGTTAATTGATTGGTGCCGGTGCCGGAAAAACCGTTCATCTTCATCGGCGGATAGCCGTCTTGGCCCAAATATTCAATATCTGCGCCCAAGGTCCGCAGGGCGTCAACCAGTACGCCAATGGGCCGCTGGCACATGCGCGGCGTGCCGGTAAGCGTCACTTTTTGCCCAGTGGCGGCGTAATAAGCAGTTAGAAAACGCATGACGGTTCCGGCATCTTCAGCGCTTACTTCTGCTTGGGGCCCCGATGAAAGAATGCGTTCCAGCAGCTGGGTATCATTGGCGTCTGACAGGTTATGGATAGGGAAATTCTGACCCGAAAGCGCCCGGATAATAAGGGCACGGTTGGCCTCGCTTTTAGAGGCGGGCAAAAGAAAAGTACCACGTAAAACGCCCGTAGGGTGCGTTACGCGCACGGCAGCGGCTGATATCATAAGGATTGGTAATAGCGCAAGGCATCTTCTACCTCGGTTCTGGTGATGGGTTTATCATACACGGCCCGCCCAATACCCGCCAAAAGCGTACAGTTTATGGTCGCGCCGGTGTTCTTTTTGTCATGCAGGCACAAGGCCGAAATTTTTTCCAATTCAGCCGCAGACAGGGTCACTTTCTCGTAAATAGAAGCCATAAAAGTTTCAATTTGAGCCAAATCATCTTGCGGCAGCAAACCTTTTTTTACGGAAAGATACGCTTCGCAAACCATGCCTGCGGCGATAGCCTCGCCATGAAACAGTTGTCGACCCGGTTGTTCCAAGCAGAAACTTTCAATGGCATGGCCGATGGTATGCCCGAAATTAAGAATCTTACGCAAGCCGTTTTCCTGCGGATCTGCGGTCACCACTTTAGATTTTATCTCAATAGAATGCCGGATAAGATCGGTCCAATCTTCGGTGAACAAGCCAATGTGGCGCTGCTGCTGGAACTGATCGCCGTCCATGATAAGCCAATGTTTGATCATCTCGGCGTAGCCAGATTTCATTTGGCGCATATCTAAAGTTTTCAAAAACGCGGGGTTTACCAGCACGGCAAGCGGCTCTTGAAAAACGCCCAAGTGGTTTTTAAAACCCATAAAGTCAATGCCCGTTTTACCGCCCACGCTGGCATCTACTTGCGCCAGCAACGTGGTGGGCACGTTCACAAAACGGATGCCGCGCTTGTACAGGCTAGCGCAAAAACCACCCAAATCTGTAATTACGCCGCCGCCTAGGTTTACCATCAAGCTCCAACGGTCTAAGGCTTGCTCGGTCATTTGACGCCAAACGTGCTCACAGGTAGCTAAGGTTTTGTTTTCTTCGCCGCTCTTTATTTCCACCACGTGGTGACCTTCGGGAAGGTGCTTTTTAAGCAGCGGGTAACAGTCGCGGTGCGTATTTTCATCTACCAGCACAACCACGCTATGAAAGGCCCTATTGTGGAGCAGGGCCTGGAGTTGTGGAATGGCTTGTTCGCCAATAAATATTTCTTCGGTCAAGGGAAGGTGGTTTATCCGCTGTTTTAGGCCTGTTTTTGGAAAAACAGGCCTAAAACAGGAATGTTAATTTTTCTGTAAATCCATCGATAATAAGAATTACTCCGCTAGTTAGGCATTCGCTAATAAGCAATCTGCGAAGCGCCGAAAAGTTTCACTCCTAATAATTTAGGGCTGTCAAGCTACTCAATTCATCAATAGATAATGCAAGATACTGCCAACTTTGCAAAAGAAGGGCATAGAACTAGAAGATTTTTAAAAGCCACATTATTATCGCCTGACTTAATTAGTGTTCATGCGTAATCTAGGGTAAGAAACTGTTTTCGGCCTGTTTTTCTGGAAATAGGCCGAAAACAACTAACAACCGTTTTGTTTATATTTGCCTGCCTTTAGAGTTTACTGCCCATGAACCCAGCACCAAAAGTGTCTTTTGAGAATACGGCCATCGCGTTTGCCGATAAGTCTGACGCTGAATTATATAAAACGTACCTTCTTTTTGCGGCTATGAATAACAGCGGCTTGGTGAAAATGGGCGGCGGCCTAATGAAAAAAGCGCTTAGCTGGAATTTGCCCGTAAAGTTTCTGATAAAGAAAAGCATTTTTGAACAGTTCTGCGGCGGCGAGTCCATCCAAGAATGCAAGCCAACTATTGAAAGATTAGGCGCATCGCAGATTGGTACCATTCTAGATTATTCTGTAGAAGGAGAAAGCAACGAAGCCAGTTTTGACCACACCGTGCAGGAAATTTTGGCTACCGTAGACATGGCTGCTACCTCTGCCCACATCCCTTTCTCCGTTTTTAAAGTGACGGGTTTGGCAGATCCGGCACTGCTTGCCAAAGCTCAGACGAGTCAGGAACTGACCACCACCGAGAAAGCCGCTTTTGGCCGGGCCCGGACGCGGGTTAAAGCCATCTGCCAACGCGCGTTTGATAAAAATGTGAGCGTGTTTATTGATGCTGAAGAAAGCTGGATGCAAGAAACCATTGACCAGTTGGCCTATGACATGATGGAACTGTTTAACCAAGAGCGCGCCATCGTCTACAACACCTACCAGCTTTACCGCCATGACCGCCTAGACGTCATAAAACGCGACTACGCACGCGCTTTAAAGCATGGCTATTTTCTGGGGTGCAAGTTGGTGCGCGGCGCTTACTTAGAGAAAGAAAACCGCGTGGCTCAACGGCAAGGAAAACCCAGCCCCATCAACCCCACCAAGCAAGCCACCGATGATCTTTTTAACCAGGCCTTAGCATTTTGCGTGGAAAACCTGGACCGGATGGCCATTTG
>JBBSSO010000407.1:0-2795 GCA_038241905.1 Cytophagales bacterium
AAAGCGGTACATCACGGGCAAGTGTTTATCCCAGTCTACGTGCGCGTGGTCGTTGAAAATTGGCGACAGCAAAGCATCTTGGTTCACCTTATCATAAAAAGAGTCAACTAGTCGTTTTACATCGGCTTCCGTGGTGATATCAGGCAAGGCGCTTTCCATCGGTTTAATAGGTTAAGTAAATTCTTGTCGTTTGGTAGATGGCGTTTTAGGCTTGTTTTTTAAAAAAGAGGCCTAAAACACCATCGCCTTAAATTATTTAATCAAGATCATTTTAAAATCTGTGGCCGCCGTGAGCGAATGCGGTATGTTGGCCGGAATCACAATCACTTCGCCAGCAATTAGCAGCTGTGTGCTGTTGTTAATTTTAAAATTGCAAACGCCTTCCAGCATAACCAACAGCGCCGAATGGGGAGTGGTATGCGTTTTTAAGCCTTGGCCTTTGGCAAACGCAAACAGCATGGTTTTCTGTTGCTCGCGGTCTAGCAAAAGCTTTTGCGAAAAAGTATCTGTCCGGTACTCCAGTTGGGCGGAAATATTTACGAGTTCTATGGGGTGCTTATGCGGGGTAGGTATAGACATTTGGTGCTTAAAGTAAGTAGTGACGCCCCCTCGGAGCTAGTTTTTTCAGAATCCTTCTCCGTTGATTACGTCATCTTCCGTCAGAGAAGAGCTAAGGTGAAGGCAAATTTCCTTTTATTTTTGCGGTCAGCCAATGAGATAAGTCATTTTAACAAATGATGCGGGTCATGCCTCTGGTTTATTTGGAACCGTAGTTTTGCACAGAATCAGAAAACCATTGCCATGAGGGAACCCTCCGCTACCCTTGTTCAGGAGAAAGAAATCTGCTACCATTGCGGCGATACCTGCGCGGCAGAACCCATTTTTACCGAAAAGAAGCCCTTTTGCTGCACCGGTTGCCAAGCCGTGTATGAGCTGCTCTACGCCAATAACCTTTGCACGTATTACAACCTAGAAGACGGCGCCAAACCAGGCATAAGCGACCCTGCGGAAGACATTTAGATTAGTCAATTCGCGTATTTAGACGAGCCGGCCACGCTCCAAAAACTTCTTACTTTTCAAAGCGATTCGCTGAATAGGGTGCTTTTTCAGGTACCGGGCATGCACTGCAGTTCCTGCATTTGGCTTCTGGAAAACCTTTCTAAACTAGACGGCGGGGTGTTGGAATCTAGGGTTAATTTTCCTAGAAGAGAGATTTCTATCTCCTACAGCCCGCAAAAAACTACGCTGGGCAACTTGGTCACGTTGCTGCATAAAATTGGCTACGGCCCTACGCTTAATCTTTCATCGCTCAACGGTAAAAAAGAAAAAAAAGACCATTCCATTCATCTTAAGCTAGGATTAGCGGCGTTTTGCTCGGGCAATACCATGCTGCTGGCTTTTCCTATATTACTTCGCCTACGGCGAAGTAATATAGGAAGAATTCGGTTCTTTCTTCGGCTATCTGAGTATAGCGCTGGCTTTGCCGGTCTTGTTTTACAGCGCACGCGGCTTCTTTGAATCTGCGTGGCAGTCGCTTAAGCAAAAGCACGTCAATTTAGACACTCCCCGCTGTTTTTAGTGAGTTGGATTGATATTTTAGGGCAGGAGGTCCGCGCTACTTAGATTCCTGTTTTCGGCCTGTTTTTTCAAAAACAGGCCGAAAACAGGAATTTTTTATGAATTGAAATGGTATAGAAAAGTAATTAAGCCGGCGTAAGCCGATTTTTTATGGTCTTTAATTTCCAACGTTACTTCAATTTGGGCTTTAGCCACGTCGCGCAGGTTTTTCAAGGAGGCCAATTTTGCTTTTAAGCGCACTTGGCTGTTGACCACCACGGCTTGGTTAAACCGAAGGCTTTCTATCTCATAATTCACCTGCATCTTCAGGTTTTTAATTTCCACAATCTGCGCCCAAAGGAACGGAAGCAAAGAAACCGCTAAATAGCCATGGGCGATGGTAGCCCCAAAAGGCGATTCTTTTTCCGCGCGCTCCGCATCTAGGTGAATCCATTGGTAGTCTAGCGTTGCCTCGGCAAATTTCTGAATTTGCTCTTGCGTAATGGTGTGGTACTCAGATACTCCCAGTTCATGGCCTTCGTAAGTGGCGAGTTCGTCGTAGGACTGAATGATGCGTTGGCTCATAGATAAATTGGCGACTTGGCTCTTTTTTGGTTTCTAAAAGCTAAATTACCTTTTTAAAAGTGTTTCAGGTAAAAACCGACTAGAAATTAGAATTTTTTTTGGTACATTTTCTGTTCTTGTTTCCATGAAAGAGAAGGTAGATTATACGCTGGCGTTATCTGAGGTAGACCGCTTGCCAGACTGGCGTAAAATGGAAGACGTCCATACGCATGGAACTGTTTTGGCGCAGAGACAGGTAAATGGCACTTCGGTTACTTTGGTGGCTTTGGGCCATTTTTTTGTGGAGCGCTGGGCCAAAAATGGAGTAGAGGTTATCGGTCAGTTTTACCACGCCGCCCATCCCATGCAGATTTTTGACCCTTACTTGCCCGGTTTAGACTTGAATGCTGTGCTAAATAGGTAGCGCGAATCACTTTCTCAATCAGAAAAATTCCTCTTTTTTCTTGACGAACCAAATCGTTAAGCTTTATTGAAACGACTTTTAAGAGCTTGTTTAAGTTTTGATTTTGCCGGCGAAAACAGGAAGCGAAAGGTTCTGACGAAGCGTTTCCCCGAAAGCATTCGGGGTGTGCCATTACCGCAACATAGCTGCGCTATGGTGAGAGAAAAAGGCGATGACAGGTTCTTTTGATGCCTGTTTGTAGCGCAAAAGA
>JBBSSO010000408.1:0-2785 GCA_038241905.1 Cytophagales bacterium
GCTCACCAACTCCAACTATTATCAAGACGCCGAAGGCAAATTGCCGGCCGAGCTAGTGCCTGTTTTAAACTACAACTCAGAAGACCTAGATGCTATGCGCCTCACGCTGGTTTATTCTGGATTGGAGGTGCTGCGCCGCAACATTAACCGCCGCCAACGCGACCTGAAAGTCTTTGAAATAGGCAAGACGTACCGTAAAGACCAAGAAAAATACAAAGAAAGTAATTTGCTGGCTCTGTTTATGACGGGCCAACGCGCCGCCGAAAGTTGGCAACAGCCTAATGCCAAAGCTACCTTCCATGATTTGGCCGGCCAAGTGCAGCAGGTGTTAACCCTCTGCCGCCAGCCTACTTTCACCACCAAACCCACGGACCACCCTTACTTGGCGGGTGGCGTTACCTACCAAAAAGGCGATGTAACCTTGGGTCATGTTGGTTTGCTGAAAGAACGGGTGGCCAAACAGGCCGATGTAAAAGAAGCGGTTTGGTACGCCGAGCTGAACTGGGATTACCTGTTGCGCAACTACAAAGACCGGTTGGTGTTTGAAGAACTGCCTAAATTTCCGGAAGTGCGCCGCGACTTGAGCTTGGTTCTGGAAAAATCCGTATCTTTTGACCAAATCCGGCAGGTAGCCCAGCGCGTGGAGCGCAAACTACTGCAGGAAATCAACGTGTTTGATGTCTACGAAGGCGATAAAATGGAAAATGGCAAGAAAGCTATTTCCATCAGTTTTATGCTGCAAGACAAAAACCAAACCTTAACTGATAAAGTGATTGACGCCACCATGAACCGCCTGATGCAGCAATTTGAGCAGCAGCTGGGAGCCGTAATCCGGAAATAAGATGCCTAACAAATCCTATCTCACCCAAGTACAGGCCATTGAGAGCAAAGTGCAGCAATTGGTACAGCACTACCAAGCGGGCAAAGACCAGCTATTAGTGGCCCAAAAGGAAATTGCGCGGCTGCAACAAGTCATTCAGGAAAAGGACAACGAGATAAAAAATTTTCAGAATCAAGATAATATTAGTAAAATTGTACAAACCATAGCAGTAGACACTACCAATTCAACGGAGCTGAAGCTAAAGATAAACGAGTACTTGCGCGAAATTGACAAGTGCATCGCTTACTTGAAAGAATAGAAGAACGGGTTGTCTGGTTGCGGTTGTTGTTTGTTCTCATTTAAACGCGTTTTTATTTACGCTACTATATTTTTTTTAGAACCTTAGGCTTACATGCGCAATTTTTACTTTTTTAACATTTTACGCGGTAACCTTCAAACAAACAAACGCGCCCCGGCACCCTTAAAAAGCATCTGGACATGAGTGAGTTATCTATACGTATTAAGATAGCCGACCGCGAGTATCCGATGCGGGTAAACGAGAACGAAGAAGAACGGCTGCGGCAGGCTGGCAAATACTTAAATGAGCGCTTGCGCCTGTTTAGGGAAGAGTTTGGGATTCATGACAAGCAAGACTTGCTAGCCATGATTGCCCTAGAAACCGCCGCCGACAAAATAAAGGCAGATGATGCCGCCGTAGAAACCCAGCTAACGCTGGAAGAAAAACTATCTTCGCTCAATAAATTACTTTCTTCTCTGCCACTCTCATAATCCGCTTCCGGCTCCAAGCCGTCTTGGCCAAGTGTTGTTGCTATACCTTAACCCCTTAAGTTGTAGTCATGACTATTTATATCATTTTAGCAGCCCTGGTGGGCGGAGGCCTTGGCTTCTACGCCGGCCGCGTGCTGCTCTTAAAGCTCTTTAAAGAGCAGGAAAACCAATCTACGGAGCGCGCCAAACTCATTATCCGGGAGGCCGAAACCACAGCTGAAACCCAGAAGAGAGAGAAAATGCTGGAAGCTAAGGAGCATTTCTTAAAGCTAAAAGCCGAGTACGAGGAAGAAGCCAACCGTAAAAAAAACATCATCATTCAGAATGAAGCGAAGGTGAAGCAGCGTGAGCAGCACATCAACAAGCAACAGGAAGACCACAAGAAAAAAGAGCAGGAAACCGATGTTCTGCAAAACAAGCTAACCCAGCAATTAGAAGGTTTTCAGCAACGCAAAGACGAACTTGAGACCCAATACCGCGAGAAACAAAGTAAGATAGAGCACGACCACCGAGAGAAACAGAACAAATTAGAGAAAGATCACCACGAGATTCTGAGCCGCCTAGAGCGCATTGCCAACTTAAGCGCCGACGAGGCCCGCGAGCAATTGGTGGAGAACCTGAAATCTGAAGCCTCTACCCGCGCCTCTTCTTACATCAAAGATATTGTGGCCGAGGCTAAATTAACGGCTACCAAAGAAGCCAAAAAGGTAGTTATTGAGACCATCCAGCGCACCGCCGCTGAGCACGCTATTGAGAATTGCGTTTCTATCTTTAACATTGAATCAGACGATATTAAAGGCAAAATCATCGGCCGCGAAGGCCGTAATATCCGGGCTTTAGAAGCGGCCACGGGCGTAGAAATTATTGTAGATGATACGCCAGAAGCGATTATCATTTCCGGTTTTGACCCTGTTCGCCGCGAAATTGCCCGCTTGTCTTTGCACCGTTTGGTGGCTGACGGCCGCATCCACCCGGCCCGCATTGAAGAAGTGGTGGCTAAAACCAAGAAAAGCATTGACGATGAAATTGTAGAGATTGGCGAACGCACTGCCATTGACTTGGGCATTCACGGCTTGCACCCCGAGCTGATTAGAATGGTAGGCCGCATGCGTTTTAGGTCTTCTTACGGCCAAAACTTGCTGCAACACTCCAGAGAAGTAGCCAACCTTTGCGCCA
>JBBSSO010000409.1:0-2781 GCA_038241905.1 Cytophagales bacterium
GGTAAAATAGTTAACAGGCTAACCGCCAAGATTACCATGAGGCACAAAACCGGGTTTTTAAAGCGTAAAATCATGGAGCGGATTAACATACAATTAGTTAAGCGTGCTATATTTCTTATTCTACCCAAAAAAATGATTTAAACGATAGCATCCAAACGTAGGGCGCATCGGCTTGATTCCTGACGCGGTATTTTTAGCCAAATAAACCGCTAAATACTTCTTCTAAACGGCTAGCAGCGTGTATTCTAATGGTAAACCGACTCAAATCAACCCCTTTTTTGTTGTATTTAGAAATAAATATATCTTGAAAGCCTAGCTTTTGCGCCTCAGAAATGCGTTGCTCAATGCGGTGCACGGCCCGCACCTCGCCGCCCAAACCTACTTCTGCGGCAAAACAGGTGGTATGCGGAATGGCAATATCTTCAAAAGAAGAAAGGAGTGCGGCGCAAATGGCCAAATCTAGCGCGGGGTCTTCTACTTTTAGGCCGCCGGCTAGGTTCAGGAAAACGTCTTGCGTGCCCAGCTTAAATCCGCCGCGTTTTTCTAGCACGGCCAGCAACATGTTCAGGCGTTTGGCGTCAAAACCGGTGGTGCTGCGTTGGGGCGTGCCGTACGTGGCGGGCGTAACCAAACTCTGCACCTCAATTAACAAAGGGCGATTGCCCTCCATGGTGGCCCCGATGGTAATGCCGCTAAAAGATTCTTCGCGCTGCGAGATTAGAATTTCAGAAGGATTGCTGACCTCGCGCAGGCCAGTGCCCAGCATTTCATAAATACCAAGCTCAGAAGTGCTCCCGAAACGGTTTTTAGTAGTGCGCAGAATGCGGTACGTCATGTGGCGGTCGCCTTCAAACTGCAAAACCGTATCTACCATGTGCTCCAATATCTTGGGTCCGGCTAGGCTGCCTTCTTTCGTAATGTGGCCAATCAAAAACACGGGCGTGCCACTTTCCTTCGCGAATTTGAGAAGTTCAGCGGTACATTCCCGCACTTGGGCCACGCTCCCGGCACCGCTCTCAATAAAAGCAGAATGCAGGGTTTGGATAGAATCTACAATCAGCACCTCGGGTCGAAGCTGTTCAATTTGCTTAAAAATGTTTTGCGTGCCAGTTTCGGTGAGAATAAAGCAGTTTGGGTGCTGGGCGCCCAGTCTTTCGGCCCGCATTTTAATTTGCTGCTCGCTTTCCTCGCCAGAAATATAGAGCACGCGCTGGTCTTGCAAACTCAGGGCAATCTGGAGCATGAGCGTAGATTTACCAATGCCCGGCTCACCGCCGATGAGGACCATAGAGCCCGGCACAATGCCGCCGCCCAGCACGCGGTTTAGCTCGGCGTCTTGCGTTACAAGGCGGTGCTGCTCTGAGTAGGTAATATCTGCGATGGACTTGGGTTTGCTGGCCACTTGCTGGCTGCTAGAACCTACTTTCCAGGCCGAGATAGGCGTGGCGTCCTCGCGGGTAATTACTTCTTCTACATAGGTGTTCCATTCGCCGCAGGCCGGGCAACGCCCCACCCACTTAGCCGACTGCGCGCCGCAGCTTTGACAGAAATATGCTGTTTTTATTTTAGCCATAGAAAGAGAAGTCCTGGGCTTTAGGAGTGGTTAAAGATAAGGATTTGCGCCCATACCATCGGGTTTGACCCAAAACAATTTGGAACCAAGAAAGGCTCCGTTTCAGGCCTCTTTTTTGAAAAACAGGCCTAAAACAGCTTTAGCGCGGTTGTAGAACAAAGAAAGACGTGACCCAACCGCCGCCGGAGCCGTAGTAGAAGTTGGCCAATTCTTGCATTTCTATTCTCCGGTAATGAAAACCAACGCCTCTTGTGTATGGTCTATAGTGCTTTTGCTATTTATAGCTAGCTGCCAGGCACCGTCCGCCGGAACGGCCAGTGGTGCACCTGCGCGGGTAGACCTGCGGGGCTACATTACCACGCGTAATTATGCCGAGGGTCAAGTGGTTCTTTTTGTGGAAGGCATCGGCGATTTATCGGCGCGCTATGACCGGGCTTGGGTTTTGGTAACGCCTACCACCAGAATAACGCAGGCCAACGGCAAACCCATGAGTCTGCATGAACTGCACATGGGCCAGCACGTGGCCATCCGGTTCCGGGGCGGCTACCGCGAAACGGTGACCGGCACCCGCGCCATCGCCCGGCACGTGTGGGTGACGATAGCGGATCAAGAATGAAAACGGAATGCGGACGTTTTCGGCCTGATTTTTAAAAAACAGGCCGAAAACAGCAAGAAGCTGAGGTAGCCGCCTTACTTTTACTTAAACTTTGATCCAGCTCTAAGCCCTGTCTTTCGGGGGATTGCCCTTTTTGTTATGAGAAAATTACTTGCCGTTTTCCTGACTTTTCTAACGTTTACCTTGGCTGCCTGCGATGATGAACCCACTGCGGCGGAGCGCGCCAGCGCGCCCAAACAGGCGTTTGATTTGGCTAGCTTGTTAGACCAAGAAGTTAAAACGTTGGCCAGCCAAAGCGTTTCCGTCCGGAAAACCATATTCGCAGACGGCAAAGCGCAGGAAACCAAAAAGATGCAAAACTTGGACTGGTCGGCTGAATTGGCTTCTTTTTATGAAATTGACTTAAACAAACCTGCTTTGATGGGCCTTTTTACAGAAGAACAAACCGTAAATACTGATGGGCTGGCCGTTAAAACCTATACCGCTAAAGAAGGCGCCCGTACCAACGTAAAAAAAGCGGAGTACACGTTTAACGCACAAGGTAAATTGCTGCGGGCAGACGCTACCATCCGTCAAGAGAATTTGATGTTTA
>JBBSSO010000410.1:0-2771 GCA_038241905.1 Cytophagales bacterium
CAGCAATTCAACTTCACATTACCTACCACTGTCTTTACAACAAATATTCCTGCTGAGTAAAAAAGTTTATTCAAATAGAAGCGTTTTCGTTTCATAGAACCACGTCGTTACAATGTAACGACGCTACGGAAATGATTTTCTGTTTTAGGCCTGTTTTTTCAAAAACAGGCCTAAAACAGAAATCTTAAGAAACTAAGCCGGGCATTTCTACCACTTCGTTCACGTCCTTCTCATAATCTACGCCTTCAACTTCAAACCCGAAGAGCTGGAAGAAATCTTTGCGGTAGCCTTTTAAATCGCCGAGGTCAGAGAGGTTTTCGGTGGTGGCTTTTTCCCAAAGCGAGGCAACTTCGGCTTGCACGTCATCGCGCATTTCTAGGTCGTCTACGCGTATTCTGCCTTGTTCATCCGTGGCTACATCGCCCCCGGCGTAAAGTCCTTCTGCAAACAAACGTTGCATTTGCTCAATGGTACCTTCGTGAATTCCTTTGGCTTTCATTACTTTGTACAGCAAGGAAATGTACAACGGAATAACCGGAATAGCCGAGCTGGCTTGCGTTACCAAGGCCTTGTTGACAGACACGTACGCTTTGCCGCCCAAGTCTTTGAGGTTGTCTGAGATTTGAAAAGCGGTGGCTTCTAGGTGGTCTTTGGCGCGCCCGATGGTGCCTTTGCGGTAAACGGCTTCCGTGAGGGCGGGCCCAATGTAAGAGTAGGCCATGGTTATGGCACCATCGGCTAGCAAATTTTCCTCTTTCAAAGCGTCCATCCACATGGCCCAATCTTCGCCGCCCATCACGGCCACGGTGTTGTCAATATCTTCCTGGTTAGCGGGCGCAATAGTTACTTCCGTTACGTTGCCGGTATGGAAATCTACGGTCTTGTTAGAAAACGTTTGGCCAATGGGTTTCAGGGCAGAACTATGGACGGTGCCGGTATTGGGGTGTACTCGTTTAGGCGATGCCAGGCTGTAAATCACCAGATCCACTTGTCCTAAATCTGCTTTGATCAGGTCCAGAGTTTTCTTCTTTATTTCTTTGGAGAAAGCATCGCCATTAATGCTTTTGGCGTAAAGGCCGGCTTCTTGGGCTTTTTTCTCAAAGGCGGCGGTGTTGTACCAACCCGCTGAACCAGGTTTTCCTTCGGCCGCAGGCTTCTCAAAATACACACCTAAGGTGGCGGCGTTAGACCCAAATGCGCTGGTAATTCTGGAGGCCAGCCCGAAACCGGTAGACGCGCCAATCACCAAAACTTTTTTTGGACCTTCAATACTGCCTTTGGAAGTGACGTATTCTATTTGGTTGGCAACGTTCTGTGCGCACCCGGTGGGGTGAGAAGTAACGCAAATAAAGCCGCGGACTCTGGGCGTAATTATCATAAGTAGTGCTTTATAGAAAAATTCTGAATGAATGAAAACTCAATTGCATCGTAAAAATTGTCATTTTATTTTGAAAACGCACCAGAAAATGTTTAAACCACTTATTTTAAGCCTGTTTTTGGAAAAACAGGCTTAAAATAAGTGGTAGTTTTTAGTTGCGCTTGGGCTTCTTGCTTTGCTTCATGGCCCAATCTCGTTGCAGGCGGTTGAGCAGGAAAAGGGCCATAATAAGCCAAAAAATACCCGCGCCCCAGCCAGCCAGCACATCTGAGGCGTAATGTACATTTAAGTACACGCGGCTAAAGCCGATGAGTAAAATTAAAATTCCTAACAGACCAGAGAGCACGTAGCGGAGCCATTTTTGCTTCACGTTGGTCCAGACCAAGTAGGTTATTAGGCCCCAGAAAGCGCCGCCAATCATGGCGTGGCCGCTGGGGAAACTGTTGCCGCCCTGCTCAAGAAAAGCAGTTTCGGGCCGGGGCCGATCAAAAATCCACTTTAGGCTTTGGTTAAAAAAAGTAGTGCTGCCAGAAATAGTAATAACATTGAGCGCATAAAACCGCCACTTCTGGAAAAGCAAAAACAGCAGCGCTAGGCCCAATGACCCGTAAATCAGGAAATCTTTAGACCCGAAAAACGTAATAAAATACATGAAAGCAGTGTTTTCGGGCGTAGTAATTTGGGCGGCTAAGGCAAAAGCGGCTTTATCTAAGTCTTTCTCTTGCTCCACAAAAACTTCGGTGGCCATCCAGAAAAACAAGCCCGCCGAGCCCACAAATACCAGCCATGCCACCGCTACCTGCAAGGATAAAACGGCCAGCATGGCGCCAATTTTGGACAGAATTCTTTGTAATTTCTGCTGCATGTGTTCCAATTTTTAGGCTTTTACGGGAAAGCATCGTTAAAAAAGATGCAAAAAAAGCCTAGCTTGATTATTTACCATCGGGCCTAGCCCGATAAAAAAAGGGTTGCAACTCTCTAAGTTACAACCCTTTTTTTACAGTACGCTGAGGGAGACTCGAACTCCCATGATTGCTCGCTGCCTCCTGAAGACAGTGCGTCTACCAATTTCGCCACCAGCGCAAATTTCCAGCTCTTAGGCGATTGGGAGCACAAAAATACTCCTTTTTTAGAAAAGACAAGGTGTAACGCGTGGGTTTGTCAAATATAATTAGTCTTCGTTATCTATGGTTTCATTCAGTGTTGGGCCCAGGGTGCGCTTGGAGAATTTCTCCATGCGGTTGAGCATAAATATGGCCAACATTACCCAGCCCAATCCGGCGGCAATGCCGGCAATTACATCCGTAGCGTAATGCACGTGCAAATAAACGCGGCTAAAGCCGATGAGAATAATTAAAAGTACCAGCAGTGTGATGATCAAAAATCGCCAGGC
>JBBSSO010000411.1:0-2768 GCA_038241905.1 Cytophagales bacterium
ACAAAAAGAGCCCCAAAACGGGGCTCTTTTTGTTTTAGCGCTGCACCCAATTACTTCATCTTGGTTTTAGTGCTAGACATAAAAGACTCTGTCTCTGTTTTCGGCCTGTTTTTTGAAAAACAGGCCGAAAACAGAGACAGAGTTAAAAACGGAATAGCGCTACTGAGCGTTTTCTATATTAATGGGTAAGCGATTTTTCTTTGTATCGGATGAGCTGTTTCTTCATGTCATCTACACATTTGTCAGTGGCCGCCTCAAAAGAGCTTTGTTTTTCTTTGCAAAACAACGTGGCGCCGGGCACATATAGTTTTATCTCTACAATTTTATTGTCATGTATTTCGGGCCGTTCTACCCGTAAAATTACCTCGCCACTTACAATCCGTTCAGAAAACGTTTTAAACTTGTCAACTTTTTTTTGAATAAAATCTAACAGACTTTGGTCGGCGGTAAAGTGCACAGCTTGAATTTGCAGTTTCATAGGATCTTACGTTAAGTGAAACAATTTATGCTTTTGGGTGAGCTTTCTCAAAGACAGCCTTGAGCTGTTCAATGGAGTTGTGGGTATAGACCTGGGTAGCGGCTAAACTAGCGTGACCCAATAGGTCTTTGATGGCTCCTAAGTCGGCTCCGCGGTTTAAAAGGTGGGTGGCAAACGAATGCCGGAGTATGTGCGGGCTGTTTTTGACTGATGTTGATACCATCCCGATGCATTTTTTAACTACTCGGTACACAAACTTTGGGTACAGCGGAGCCTCCTTATCCGTAACGAGCAAGAATGGGGAATTGTTATCTGGAAAGGCCTCTCTTTTGGCCTGCAAGTATATTTCTAGAGCAGAAAGCAATGATCGGTTTAAAGGCAAAATCCTCTCCTTGTTGCCTTTGCCCAGCACTTTAAGGGTTTGGGCTGTCAGACTAACATCAGCTTCTTGCAAACCGGTTAATTCTGCCAAGCGCATGCCGGTGCCGTACAGAAGTTCTAAAATAACAACTTCGCGCTGCCCTTTAAAATCGTCAGAAAAGCTGCCGTGGTCCAGCAGTTGGCTAAAATCTTCTTCCGGAATAAAAGCCGGGAGTTTTTTGGCAAGTTTGGGCGCTTTAATCCGTAGGGTAGGGTTGGTTGGCACAAGGCCCTGCTGAATTTGAAACCTGAAATAGGAGCGGAGAGACGCAATCTTTCGGTGGATGGTACGGCTGTCCAACTCTTTCTGGACCAGCGTTACTACCCAAGAACGGATAATGCTATGGTTGGCTTCCAGCAGGTTTTCCGTGTCATACACTTCTTGGAGGTACTCTTTAAACTGATGTAAATCAGTTTGGTAAGAGGTGATGGTATGCGGACTAAACCGTTTCTCGTACTGAAGGTATTTAAAAAATAATTCCATAAACTGTTCTCTGCCCTGTTGCCTGGGTAAGAGTCCAATTTATGGAATTACACTGTAAATTCTAAGAATAAAATCTAGTAGTTGTCTGTAACGAACAGTTGTTGTTTGTAGACGGCTCTTTCTTTTTGCTTTCTTTTAGACACAGAAGGCTTCTGGAAGAAGGTTCTGGCCCGCAGTTGCTTTAAAACACCGGTTCTCTCAAATTTCTTCTTAAATCTCTTCAAGGCCTTGTCTACTGACTCGTTGTCCTTTACGTTAATGATGATCATATGATTGGTTAAAATTTAGCTCATTTATATTAAGGATTGCAAAGATATTGACTAATACGGTCAGAGTCAATAGGCCATGGTCAATTATTTTAATACGGCCCGTGAAATAACAAGTTTTTGAATCTCAGAAGTTCCTTCGCCTATGGTACAGAGCTTGGAGTCACGGTAATATTTTTCGGCGGGGTAATCTTTGGTATAGCCGTAGCCGCCAAAAATCTGCACTCCTTCATTGGCGGCCCGCACGCAGGTTTCAGATGCGTAAAGCTTGGCCATGGCAGATTCTTTGGTTACGTTTTCGCCTCGATCTTTCATGGCGGCTGAGCGGTAAGTCAACAAACCGGCAGCTTCTATCTCGGTGGCCATGTCTGCCAATTTAAACGCAATCCCCTGAAATTGAGAAATAGCCTTGTTAAACTGATGGCGTTCTTTGGAATATGCCAGCGCGGCTTCGTAAGCCCCTTGCGCAATACCTAGACTAAGCGCCGCAATAGAAATTCGCCCGCCGTCCAATACTTTCATGGACTGGATAAACCCTTCTCCAACCTCGCCTAAAATATTTGCGTGAGGTACACGACAGTCCTGGAAAATTAATTCCGTAGTTTCTGACGCCCGCATACCCAATTTGTCTTCTTTTCTGCCAGCGGAAAACCCTGCGGTCGGTTTTTCTATCACAAAAGCCGTCATGCCATGAGAATCTCCCACTTGGCCCGTTCTGGCTATAATCACGGCTATGTTGCTAGATTTGCCGTGGGTAATAAAGTTTTTAGCTCCGTTTAGGACCCAATCGTCTCCGTCTTTAACGGCAACGGTGGTCATGTTGCCAGCATCTGACCCTGTATTAGGCTCGGTTAATCCCCAGGCACCCAGCCACTCGGCAGTGGCCAACTTAGGAAGCCATTTCATTTTCTGTTCTTCGCTGCCAAATTGTAAAATGTGGCCGGTGCACAAAGAATTATGTGCCGCCATAGACAAACCAATAGAGCCATCTATTTTAGAGAGCTCTGCAATTGCAGTTACATATTCTACATATCCAAACCCGGAACCACCGTAGGCCTGCGGCACCAATACACCCATTAACCCAAGTTGGCCGAGTTGTTTAAACACATGAATCGGAAAT
>JBBSSO010000412.1:0-2761 GCA_038241905.1 Cytophagales bacterium
AACTTATATTCCAGCCAGCCCTTCATCATTGGAACGCTACCACCTGAGTACAGCCCTTTTGAGGACATGGTGTTTCCTACAACCTCGTTGGATGGGTTAATCTTTGTGCTGGTGCACGTCAAGGCCAACGGACAAGTCCTGTTTGACACATCAAAGAGCACAGGTTCTCACTCGCAGGACTTAGTAGTTAGCTTGTCCGGCATCTCTTTCGTAGCTGCTCAGGTCTAAGATTCAATCCCTTCTTAAGAGAGATTTGGATACATAAATATACGTCCAAACCATCTAAAAAGCTACACTTTATAACAAAAAAAGCCCCTATAAAGAGGCTTTTTTTGTTTTGTTTAAACACCGTTTAAATGATGATTAAGCGCTGATTTTTTTGGTACATTTGGATTTGCAAAATGGGACGTTTCGTTTTGCCGATTATATGATAAAGTTTAAGCTTTCACAATTCTATTATTCAGTAGCTTTCTTCTTAGCGGCTGGTTTTTTAGCGGTTGACTCTTTTTTAGCAGTCGTGGCTTTCTTGGTGGTCGCTGCTTTTTTCACTGCCGGTTTCTTGGCGGCCGTTGTTTTCTTAGCAGTGGGTTTTTTAGCAGCAGCTTTTTTGGCAGCGGGCTTTTCTGCGGCCGCAGTTTTCTTTTTAAATCCGCCGCGGGCGGGTTTATCTGGCGTGTTTTCAGCCAAGGTCAAACACTGTTCTAAAGTCAAATCAGCGGGTTCTTGTCCTTTCGGGATTTTCACGTTCTTTTTCCCTACCACAATGTAAGGCCCAAACCGACCATTCAAAACAGTAACTTCGTCGTTTTCTGGAAAAGATTTAATTAGTTTCTCTGCGTCTGCTTTGCGTTTGGCTTCTATCAAATCTATGGCTTCCTCAACCGTAACCAGCAAGGGATCAAGGGTTTTGGGCAAAGAGTAAAATTTGCTATTATGCATAATGTAAGGCCCAAACCGACCAATGGCAGCCTTCATATCTTTCTCTTCAAATTCGCCCACCACGCGGGGTAATTTGAATAATTCCAAGGCTTGCTCTTGCGTGATGGATTCCAGAAACATGCCCTTCCGGAGGCTGGCAAAAGTAGGTTTCTCGTCAGATCCTTCTACTTCTTCGCCTAATTGAACGTATGGCCCAAACCTCCCCAATTTGGCAAACATTTTCTTGCCAGTGGTTGGGTCAAGCCCTAATTCGCGGGCTCCGCTAACTGAGGATCGCTCTATATCAGCACTGGCTTCAACGGTTTTATGAAAACTTGAATAGAAAGTCTCCAACATGCTGTCCCACTGCTTTTTACCAGCCGCAATTTCGTCAAATTCTTCCTCTACTTTAGCAGTGAAAGAATAGTCAATTACGTTTTCAAAATGAGAGACCAGAAAATCAGTCACCACCATGGCAATGTCTGTCGGGAAAAGTTTGGCTTTTTCGGTGCCAGCCATTTCCGTTTTTTTCTGGGTAGCAATTTTTCCTTCCTCCAGCGTAAGCACGTGGTATGCTCTTTCTTTTCCTTCCCGATTGTCTTTTTCTACGTAGCCGCGTTTCTGAATCGTGGAGATGGTAGGCGCAAATGTAGAGGGTCGGCCAATGCCCATTTCCTCTAACTTTTTCACTAAGCTGGCTTCGGTGTAACGGGGTGCTGGTCGGCTGTAACGTTCTGTGGCCAACATGCGTTGCAAGTCCAGATTTTGGCCTTCATGCAAAGGAGGCAACATGCCTTTTACCTCGTCATCAGCCAAGTCTTCATCATCATCAGTAGATTCTGTATAAACTTTTAGAAATCCTTCAAACCGAATTACCTCGCCGGTAGCCACAAGTTTTTCTGGTTGTCCGCTGATGGAAATAGTGGCGGTTGTTTTCTCAATCTCCGCATCGGCCATTTGGGATGCAATGGCACGTTTCCGGATTAGGTCGTACAAACGTTGCTCGTTCCGGTCAGTGCTTGCTTGCAGGGCAGCAAAATCAGTTGGTCTAATAGATTCGTGAGCTTCTTGAGCTTGTTTAGATTTGGTTTTGTATTGCCGCGTTTTAACAAAATTTTCGCCGTAAGAACGGGCAATTTCTGATGCTGCCGCTTGCATGGCATCCTGAGACAGATTCACAGAGTCGGTCCGCATGTAAGAAATTTTACCGGCTTCGTACAGGCGTTGCGCCACTTGCATGGTCTGAGCCACCGAAAAAGATAGCTTCCGGCTGGCTTCTTGCTGCAATGTTGACGTGGTAAACGGGGCAGATGGCGTCCGTTTGGTAGGTTTTTTCTCTAATTTATCAATCGTGAAAGATGCGTCTATGCACCGTTGCAGAAAATTCTCAGCCTCGGCCTGACTTTTAAACCGATTGCCTAGTTCTGCTTCCAGTCGTTTTCCGCCAGCATCAAACAAAGATGTTACCTTGTAAGCCGATTCCGCGTTATGGTGTTCAATTTCGCGCTCGCGCTCCACTACCAACCGCACCGCTACTGACTGCACCCGCCCGGCGCTAAGGCCGGTTTTAATCTTTTTCCAGAGCACAGGGCTAAGCTCAAAACCAACCAAACGGTCTAGTACCCGGCGGGCCTGCTGCGCGTTCACTAAGTTTACGTCAATGGCTCTGGGGTTTTGAATGGCGTTTAAAATAGCGGTTTTGGTAATCTCCCGGAACACAATGCGGCGGGTTTTGGCTTCGTTCAAATTCAAGGCCTCCGATAAGTGCCAAGAAATGGCTTCTCCCTCACGGTCCTCATCCGAAGCCAGCCACACAATTTCGGCTTCCTTGGCAAGTTTTTTC
>JBBSSO010000413.1:0-2742 GCA_038241905.1 Cytophagales bacterium
AGATATCGTCTTAAAGTGTAGAAGTTAGTTCAAGAAGATTTTATAAACCATGTCAGTTATTTTCGATTTTATCACGATAGGGTGTACAACTATTTTCATATCCTTTGGATTTAGTGGTTTCACTTCTCTAGAAGCAATTCTATTTCATGAGATATTCTGATTTACGTATCTGGTTATTAGCAATTACGCATTTAGACCTTCCCCGGATTTTCCAGTCCTATCTTCTGGATAATATGCCTAATTCTTAATCGCGATTATTATAATGGCAGTACTTAGAATTAGCAGCTTAGACAAATCGGTACTGTTTTAGGCTTGTTATTCGAAAAACAGGTCGAAAACAGCAAACTGAAAACGCATACCAGTTTTTACGAGCACTTTTTACGGCTCTTCAATCCGCAAAGCGACTCTAAACACGATAGTAATTCCTCTGTGCTTTTCCTAAAGACAGATTGATTAATGCTTAAAAGCAACTTGAGTTTAGTTCATTGAATGATGGTTCACAACCTCTTATCAAGAAAACTTCCATAAGTACAATACAATAAATTTTGGGGAAACACCTTACATCCTCACTTTAAATATATAATTTTTTGGCTAAAAACTTTGCTGCCAAGACTGATAGCGTGACAATAAAAGCTCCTTGAAAAGTATAAAAAAGGCAGCTAGAGTTTAATAATAAAAAGAATTAAAGACAGTGAACTTACCTGATTTAAAGTGGGTTAGCACAATAACTGTTTTGGTAAACACTTAAACCAGAGCAGGTAACGCCATCCTATACTTTTATAATCTCTCATGAGAAAATCATTGACGTTTCTACAGATGATGTTGCTGTGGGTTCTATCGATATATTGTACTAACCCTGCATTTGCCCAAGCATCACCACCCCATACTTCTGGCGATTACCGAACTGCCGCAGGCGGAACCCTAAGTCAAACGACTGGCTCTGCTTCTTTAGAAAAACTGTCTTCTACTGGTACTTGGGAGCCTGTCTCCTATCCTATCCCACTTGACGCAAATCTATACCTCTCCGCTCCTACCCAAATTACCGGAGATTTACTCCTTAATCGATTAATTGTCAGTGAGGGCATAAGCGCATCCGTTACGGCAACCGGAAACTTGATTGTTGACCAATCTTTGACGGTAGAAGCCGCTGCCCAACTTCGTTTAGAAGGTGTGGTGCATTCTAAAGGAACCTTGGCATTGCAGGTAAATTCACGCTTAACCATCGCCTCACCCACATATAATTCTGAGTATTTGCTTTGGGCTGGCACAGAAGTTTTAGACCAAACCTCAGAAGTAAGAATTGAAAATGCTCAGACAAATGCTGTCCTTTTCAACCCTGCTAATTTGACTGTACAGAATTTTGGGTATTGGTTTGGTAGATTAAACGTGGTTTCTCCATCTGTTACTTCTAACTGGCAGCTGGTTGCAGCTGGTGGGCCGGTGGCTCAAATTGTCACTTTACAAAATGCAGGCTCGGGCAGTTTTTTACTGGCTCCAATGTCAGCGACCGTTAATTTTGGACAGGAATTAAATTTACTAAACGGCGTTTTTTTTCTTCAAAACCAAACTTCCGGATCGGTTAACGTAACGGTTGCGGGCCATACAACCTTGCAAAATGCTAATCTAACTTTAAACCAAGCGGCCAGCAGTGCTAGCACCTACCTGAACTTAAAAGGAAATTTAATTGCCGATGCTACCTCCTCTATTAACAACGCCAGCACAGTTGAAACCAGCAACTCCGGAATTAATTTGACTGGTACTACCTGGCAAGAAATCTCAATTGCTGGTGCGGTCAACCACGTTGCAATTGCCGTTAAAACGGGTGCTATGGCCAGATTAACCCGAGATTTATTGCTGAACCCTTCTAATTCTGTGTATGCCAGTGTTTTCTCCGTAGAGAACGGCGCAACCCTGGACTTTGGCTTAGGAAACAACTACTCCGGAAATATAATTTTAGGCCAAGGGCATTTTAGAACAGAACAAGGATCTGCACTTTATATCACCAGTCGGGAAGGAATTCATTCTGTTGGCAATAAAGGAAACGTGCAAGTAACGGATAGTCGCCGAAGCTTTCATCAGCTAGCTACGTTTGTGTTTAGTGGCAGAGTTGAGCAGCAAACCGGAACAGCTTTCACTACTACCTCCACGGGCAAAATTATCATCATTGACAATCCCACCTCGGTTACTATTACTCAAAGCACAGGGATTTCTAGTAGCACTACGCTTTCTGCTTCGGGCGCCCGCTTAGAAATAAAGCAGGGCAAATTGATTGGAACCGAATTAGCTGATATTTCGGGTGGAGGCAACTTAGTCATGAGCGGCGGTATTTACCAGATTAACTTCCTTAATACCATCGTTCCTCTGCTTTCAGGCACCTATGACATAACAGCCGGGTCCGTTGAACTTACCGGCAACGGCAACCAGACCTTGCGAGGCAAAACGTATCAGAGTCTAAGTATAGGCGGTGATAATACTGGAACTGCCACCTCAAAAAACATTTCTACCACTACCACCGTGGTCCACAACCTTAGCATCTTACCAGACGCAATTCTTGATATTTCTAATAAAACACTAAAAGGAGACGGCGGACTGACCATGACCGGAGGGCTTTTAAGAATTTCGAAGCTTACGACACCCTCACCGGAATTAAGGGGCATAAATACTCCCTACCACTTAAGCGGCGGGACAGTTGAATTTTATGGCTCTGCCAATAGTCAGAACCAAAGCATACGAGGGACTTTC
>JBBSSO010000414.1:0-2739 GCA_038241905.1 Cytophagales bacterium
CAACGCGATTCCCACCTCTTTGATCTAATCCAGAAAGAACACCACCGCCAACTACACGGTTTGGAACTCATTGCCTCAGAAAACTTTGTTTCTGACCAAGTAATGGAAGCCACCGGCAGTGTTTTAACTAACAAATACGCTGAAGGTTTGCCCAGCAAGCGGTATTACGGCGGTTGCGAGATTGTGGACCAATCAGAGCAATTGGCCATTGACCGGGCCAAGCAACTTTTTGGAGTAGAGTGGGTAAACGTGCAACCGCATTCTGGCGCGCAAGCCAATGCCGCCGTTATGTTGGCCGTTTTGAACGCCGGCGACAAGATTCTAGGCTTTGATTTATCGCACGGCGGGCATTTAACGCACGGTTCTACGGTTAACTTTTCTGGCAAATTATACCAGCCCACGTTTTACGGCGTAGAGCCAGAAACAGGTCTGATTGACTTTGAAAAAATAAAAGAAGTAGCGCTACGCGAGAAACCGAAACTTATCATTTGTGGTGCCTCGGCCTACTCACGCGACTGGAATTACCAACTCATCCGCGAAGCGGCTGATGCCGTAGGTG
Source organism: Cytophagales bacterium (assembly GCA_038241905.1). Classification (GTDB taxonomy): domain Bacteria; phylum Bacteroidota; class Bacteroidia; order Cytophagales; family Hymenobacteraceae; genus Nibribacter. Next base: position 560 of record JBBSSO010000414.1, read on the forward strand.
CTTTGGTGCTGGCAGATATCTCTCACCCGGCCGGTTTTATTGCCACTGGCTTGCTGAATGATCCTTTTGAACATTGCCACATTGTTACCACCACTACCCACAAAACCCTGCGGGGCCCTCGGGGCGGCATGATTATGATGCGGAAAGACTTTGAAAACCCGTGGGGCCTAAAAAGTCCGAAAGGCGAGCCGCGCATGATGTCTTCTTTGCTAGATGGCGGCGTTTTTCCGGGTACGCAGGGTGGGCCGCTAGAGCACGTAATTGCAGCCAAAGCCGTGGCTTTTTTTGAGGCTCTAACGCCAGAATACAAAGAGTACATCCAGCAAGTGCAGAAAAACGCGCAAGTGTTGGCCAAATCTTTTGTAGACAGAGGTTATAAAATTATCTCGGGTGGTACAGATAACCACTTAATGCTTATTGACCTTCGGCCTAAAAACTTAACCGGAAAGCTAGCCGAGAATACCTTGATAAAAGCAGATATCACCATCAACAAAAACATGGTGCCTTTTGATGATAAATCACCGTTTGTAACCTCCGGAATCCGGATTGGCTCCGCTGCCGTAACTACCCGGGGTTTAAAGGAAACGGACATGGACCGCATTGTAGATTACATTGACCGCTCGCTCATGAACCATGACAATGACACCATCTTGTCAGACACCCGCAAAGAAATTAACCGTTGGATGGAGGAGTTCCCTTTGTTTAGCTACTAAGAGAGAAAATAGTACATGGCACAACGTTCTGAAGAGGCAGCAGTGAATAGCGGCGAAGAGCATGAAATGACCTTTTTAGACCATCTGGAAGCGTTGAGGTGGCACCTTATCCGGTCGGCCATTGCTATTGTGGTATTTACTGGGCTGGCGCTTTCTAACAAAGAACTGGTGTTCGGGAAAATTATTTTGGGCCCGTCTCGCACAGATTTCTTTACCTACCGCAAGCTCTGCGAAATTGGTGCAGCCATCAATTCCACCGGGCTGTGCATAGACAATCTGCCGTTTACGCTGCAAAGCCGCGAGCTTTCCGCGCAGTTTACCATGCACTTAACCAGCTCTTTTGTTATTGGGTTGATATTAGGCTTTCCGTACCTGTTTTGGGAAATGTGGCGCTTTATAAAACCAGGACTTTATCCTCGCGAGCGCGATAATTCTAGGGGAGCCGTGTTTTTTGTGTCGTTCTTGTTTTTGCTGGGTTCAGTATTTGGGTACTTCATTGTCTCGCCGCTGTCAATTAACTTTTTGGCCTCTTACCAAGTTGACCCTAGCATTGCGAATGAAATTGACCTCTCTTCCTACGTTTCTACCGTTGTAACGCTGGTAATTTCCTGCGGAATAATGTTTGAGTTGCCCATGATTGTGTTTTTCCTTTCTAAGGCCGGCATTGTATCGCCAGAACTAATGCGTTTATACCGCAAGCACGCCATTGTGGCTATTGCGCTGGTAGCAGCCATTCTTTCGCCGCCAGATGTCTTGAGCATGACGTTAATGGGCATTCCGCTGCTGTTGCTGTATGAAGTAAGTATCCATATTTCTTGGATGGTGCGCAAGCGCGATGTAGCCCGACTAAACGAAGAAGCCTCTACCAACTAACAACCGCTCTTATGAAAATTGCCTTTGGCGGCGACCATGCCGGATACCAGTACAAAGAACTTCTAAAGAAGCAAGTAGAGGCGTTAGGCCACGAAATAAAGGATTTTGGGCCTTTTTCTGAGGCATCTGTAGATTATCCAGACTTTGTGCACCCGCTTGCTACCGCCGTAGAAAACCAAGAAGCTGACGTAGGTATTTTAATTTGCGGCAGCGGCAACGGCGTCGCGATGGCGGCTAACAAACATGCCGATATTAGGGCGGCGCTGTGCTGGAACAAAGAGTTAGCTGAGCTAGCCCGTACCCACAACAACGCCAACGTACTCTGCCTACCGGCCCGGTTTGTATCTGAAGACCAAGCCGGTATAATGGTACTTGCTTTTTTAACCACCGCTTTTGAAGGAGGTCGCCACCAAACCCGCGTAGACAAAATAGCTTGCCGTTAAGCTAAGTAGGAAAAAAATGATTGGTGTTTTAGGCCTGTTTTTCAGAAAACAGGCCTAAAACACCAATCATTTTTTATTTCATTCTTTTATAAAATGGCCCGTCCTCTACTTTCTTATATTGGGTAAACAAAGTAGGCAACTTGTTTTGCAG
>JBBSSO010000415.1:0-2736 GCA_038241905.1 Cytophagales bacterium
AATACCAAAATTACCGGGCGTACCCCTTGACAGGTTCAAATGATTGCCGTACTTTTGTGACACATTCAGAGAGATGGCAGAGCGGTCGAATGCGGCGGTCTTGAAAACCGTTGACCTTTGCGGGTCCGGGGGTTCGAATCCCTCTCTCTCTGCGTAGAAACCCTTAGGTTGCTTTTTAGCAGCGTAAGGGTTTTCTCTTTTAGGACTTTTGTGCTACGCTGAATCGTGAGGGTTGCTTTTTTCTGTTTTAGGCCTGTTTTTCATAAAACAGGCCTAAAACAGCCGATGCAGCTCGTGTTAAAAACCCCGTTCTCATTTTGTAATTAGGAAGCGGTTCCATCAAGTTATGACCTTATCTTTGCGTCTGGAAAAACAGGGCATTTTTTAGCATGTCAGTAATTGGCGGCAAAGTGAAAACCCGAATTTTTCTCCCATTTTTTCTGATTGACGAAGGAGTGACGAAACCTAAGCCTCAAGATTTTTTTCAGCAGCGGCGCAGTTTGCCCGAAATAAAACAAGAGGTATTCCCGCGTCTACTTTCCCAGTGGGCCGAAATAGTTTTGACCGACCCGGCTACTCCGCTAAATCTTCCGGTTTCGGTGACAGATCTTTCGGCGGGCTTAGGCGTAATGGCAGAAGGAGCTACGTCATCGGCCGCAGGCCAACTCTTGAAAGCCGTTGTAGTAAGTGCCGGTATTCGCGCTGACCTGAACAAACGAGCACGCCTTTTTTTTCATGACCCTGTCAAAGCGCTTTTGTCTTTGCTGCAAACCCAAGTAGCGGCGCTGCCTTTTTTTACCGAACTGCAGAATCCGCCCCAGTATTTAAACCAACCCGACGACAAAATTCTTTGGCAAGAAACCCTGGCATCCGGACAACCGGCTTTGTTTTTCTTAGACCCTTTGGGTTCTAAATTCAGCCAAGAAGTATGGAGCCAAGCGTTAGAGCACGCCCACGCCGATGTTGTTTTTTTCCTGGTTCCTAATCGGTTGAAAGCGGCTGTAAGGAATGGAAATAATAAAATCTTGTCCCTTTTTTTAGGCGATAATCATCAGAAAATAGTTCAAGCGCTAACGCAAAACACTTCCAGCCACCGCAAAGAAGAAGCATTGATGCAGGCTTTTGAACAGGCGCTGGCAGAGAAAGGCTATCGGCTGACTAAGTTTAAAATAAACGTGCCCGGTAAAGACCAAACCGACGCGTATTTGTGTCTGGCATCAAGCCGAGAGTTGTTACACACGCGGTTTAAAGAAATTCTGATCGAATATTCAGAGCGGCAAGAAGATGGCGTGCCTCGTTTGGGCGCGTATTTAAAGCCGCTGCGGTTGCTGGTGCCCGAGTTTCATAAATTCTTGCCTTTTTCGCTTGACCGGTTAGAACAAGATCTGCTGCTCAACGCCGCCCAATTCCATCGGATGGCCTTAAATAAAATCTACGAGCGTCACAACGTGGGAACTCCCTATAGCTTAAATAATTATTTTACCGTTGTAGAGAAGCTGGTACTAGCCGGAAAAGTGACGTTAATCAATCCCAAAACGGGGCAGACCGTACGTAAACTCAACATCGGGTGCCGGGTGAAATTTACCGACCAGTAATTCTAAGTATCGAGCAGGTGATTGGTCTATACTTTTTTAAAAATTTAAGAAAGTAACCCTATTTACTTTTTATAGAATTGGTCTAGTTATCTTTGCAAGGTAATTCTTTGCTTATGACCTCAGCCCCAACTCTCTCCGCATTTTCTGGTTTACAGTCTCAATTGGCTGGCGAGCTGTTTTTTAACGACGACTCGACCTTAGACTTGGCTCAAAAGCTGATTTATTCTACAGATGCATCGGTGTACCAAGAAAAACCGGTGGCTGTGGCTGTTCCGCAGAACATTGAAGATTTAAAAGCGCTGATTCAGTTTGCCAACCAGCATAAAATCACCCTCATTCCTAGGGCGGCGGGCACGTCCTTGGCGGGGCAGGTGGTGGGAAACGGGCTGGTGGTGGATATTTCCAAATACTTCACCAATATTCTAGAAATCAACCAACAGGAACGGTGGGTGCGGGTGCAACCCGGCGTAATCCGTGATGACCTAAACGTGGCTCTGAAACCCTTCGGTCTGCTTTACGGCCCGGAAACTTCTACTGCCAATCGGGCCATGATTGGCGGCATGATCGCTAATAATTCCAGCGGTTTGCACTCTATTGTTTGGGGAGACGCCCGAGCACACATTCTTTCTGCCAACGTCTTACTCAGCGATGGTTCTGAAGCTGAACTAGCTCCGCAAAATCCAGCGCAATTGCAGCAAAAAATAGCTTTGCCAACTTTAGAGGGCGCAATTTATCGCCAAGTAAACCAACTTATTTCTCAGCCGCATAACCGCGCCGTCATTCAGAAAAACTATCCTAAAAAGTCCTTAACCCGCCGCAATACCGGTTACGCGTTAGATTTTTTGGCCGATGATAACACCATCGTGAACGGCGAGCAAGCCATGGATCTTTGCAAGATTCTGGCGGGTTCTGAAGGAACGTTGGCGTTTATTACGGAAGCTAAGCTCAATTTATTGCCCTTGCCCCCGCAAGAAGACGGAATTGTTTGCGTGCATTTCAGGTCGTTGCAAGAAGCGTTACAAGCCAATATTATTATACTTCGGCACCAGCCGATGGCCTCAGAATTGGTAGATAAATACATTTTAGATTTTACCAAAGGCCATCCCACATACCAAAACAACCGTTTTTTTATTGAAGGCGA
>JBBSSO010000416.1:0-2714 GCA_038241905.1 Cytophagales bacterium
AGCGCGTTCACAAAGAATGGTTTTAGCATCTAAATTACGTTTGCGGTCCAGTTCTTTCAGCTCAAAATGGATGCTCCGGTTGTTATAATACATATCCAACAGCGCGTGGAATGAATTCCACAGTTCTTGCGCCTCAGCATTTGGTACTGGGCCAATAGCCTTCCATTCAGCCTGAAAATCTTTGATGGAAACGTTAGTTGGTTGGTCAATAGATTCTACAAACAGCCGCAGGCGTTCTAGTAAATCGCGTTTTTTCTTTAGGTTTAAAGTTTTGTTTTCTTCTTCCTGACGGGCCTCGCGGTGACGAGTTTCCCGGAAGTGTTGCATGGCCTGCTCTACTTCTTTGTGCGCTGGCGATGGATGAAACTCAAAATCATCTTCCGCCCCGCCTTCGGCGATGAAACGCGCCAGGGCCTGGCTCCGCTCCTCTTGGAAATGCTGGTCATACGCGCGGTACAACGCGTTTATTGATTTAGAAACTTTGCGCCCCTGTCCGTCTTGCGACATTTTAATAATGCGACCTCTAATTTCTTCAACCGGCAGGTTGTTTATATCTTCTTCCTGCTCTGGCTCCTCATCTTCCGCGGCATTATCTTCATTGCTGACTTCCGTAGAATCAGAAGAAGTTTCCGGATTTGGCGTAGCAGTATCCGGCGCAGTTACAGAGCTATCCGCTTGGTCAGCAGCAGCCTCAGGTTCTTGTTTTGTTTCTTTTGGTGAAGTTGTATCTGTTCCCGTCTCTTCTGAGATTTCTGCTTGGGCAGAATTAGCGGGATGGTTCACTGACTCAGTTGCATCTTCAGACAAAGATTTTTCTTGAGAATTTTCCTGCGCAGTTGATGATGACTGAGTATTATCTTTAGCTGATGCAGCTTCTGCTTCATTTTCAGTAACTCCATCAATCTCGTCATTTGAGGCCAAAACCGTTGCCTGAGAATCTTCTGGCGTTACTATCGGAGCAGCCACTTCTTGCACCGAAGTAGATGGTTCTGGAACACTTTCCTGTTCTTGGTTAGAGGCTGGCGCTTCCGTATTGTTGCGTGACTCTATTTCGGCTAGCCGTTCTTCCAAAATACGCTTTTGTTCGGCGCGGTTCTGGTCTTCCGTATTCTCGTTCTGCTGATTTTCCGGATTTGCGTTCATCATACACGTGGGGCTTAAAGCCGTTGGGTTAGTTTAAACTTGGGTCTGCGGGATAGTTGGCGTACATCTTATACTTGCCTCCCATCTCTTTCAAGATATCGCGCCACAAGGTATCTGTATTCAAAGTAAGTAATTTATTTGCAGCATTGTTGTTAACGAACCAAACATTTTTCTCTATCTCCTCTTCTAACTGCCCAGGGCTCCAGCCAGAATAGCCCACAAAAAATCTTATTTGGTCTTCAGACACCACGCCATCGTTTAAAAGTCGGGTTAATTCTTCAAAATCGCCGCCCCAATAAAGTTCAGTAGAAATTGCTTTAGCATCTGGTAAATCAGCGAGCTGATGGATATAATGTAACGTATTAGGCTGCATGGGGCCGCCAACCGCCAAAGCCATGTCAAAGACCTGCTGATTCACTTCCACTACATCAGAAAGGCTTAAATTAGAGATACGGTTCAGCACCAACCCAACGGTGCCTTCTGGATCGTGCTGGCAAATAACCACCACGCTGCGTTCAAAATTAGGGTCTCCTAAAAAAGGTTCTGAAATAAGTATGCTTCCGTTTTGTATTTCCTTCGCCATAAAAATTTTCTTTAAATGTCCGTCAGTTCACTAGGTATGTACTAATGCCGCGGGAATTCGGTTTGCTAACTCACGTACTTTGCTTGATGTAAGGTTTGGTTTTCATAACGTGCGGGGCGTAGATGTGGTATACGTATTTTTGCGGCACAGAATACCGATGATTACTTTGTTACGCTTACTTTTGACCTGAGAGCTTTTTTAAACACTGAGAAAGATGGCTATGGAAAATTCAATGTCCTTACAAGATATCCGGAAAAATTACGCGTTACGGGAATTAGACACCTCTGCCGTATTGCCCGACCCCACCGCCCAATTTCAGCTTTGGATGCAGGAAGCTTTAACGGCCCAGGCCGATGAAGCCACGGCCATGACGCTCAGTACCGCAGATGCCCAGGGCCGACCTTCAGCGCGAGTGGTTTTGTTAAAGTCCGTAGACCCCGCGGGTTTTGTTTTCTATACCAATTACGAGAGCCGGAAAGGTTGCCAGCTTTTGGAAAACCCTTTTGGAGCGCTTACTTTTTTCTGGCCCATCTTAGAACGCCAGGTTCGTGTGGAGGGCCGCGTTGAAAAAGTGCCCGAGGCCATGTCTGACCAATATTACCAAAGCCGACCGCTAGGCAGCCAGATTGGCGCTTGGTCATCGCCGCAAAGTCAAACCATTGCAAGTCGGGCAGTATTAGTAGAGAAAGAAACCGAAACTAGAAATAAGTTTGATGGTTTAACTACCTTGCCCAGACCAGCAAATTGGGGCGGATTTAATTTAATTCCGGACCGCTTAGAGTTCTGGCAAGGTAGGCAAAACCGATTACATGATCGGGTTTTATACGTCCTAGCGGACGATGGAAAATGGCAGATTGAGCGGTTGGCGCCGTAAGCGTTAGCTTTCTGTTTTCGGCTTGTTTTTACAAAAACAGCCCGAAAACAGAAACAATAAAGATGAAAATTTAAGCCTATTGATATAAGAAATAATATCAGTTTGCAAGGTGGG
>JBBSSO010000417.1:0-2704 GCA_038241905.1 Cytophagales bacterium
TGATCTGGAGCCGTTTGTAGAACGTTCATCGCACTTAGAGTCCAATATCACGGCTTTGCTAGGTTCTCCTTCGCCGGGGCGCGATGGTAGAATTATGGTAACGTTTGCCAAAGACATGGCCGAAAAATATGAACCCGTTCGCGATTTAATGGCTGCTGGCATGGATTGCGCCCGCATAAATTGCGCGCACGACGGCAAAGGCGTCTGGAAGAAAATGGTCCGGCATATTAAACTAGCCGAAAAAGAAACCGGCCGTTCTTGCGTGATCCTTTTTGATTTAATGGGCCCTAAATTGCGCACCGGTCCGCTGGAAACTGGCCCCGAAGTGGTAGGAGTCCATCCGGTAATTGACGAGTTAGGCGGCATACTTTCGCCGGCTCGCGTTTGGCTTTCTACTAGAGGAATTCCATCGCCAGAACCGGTAGGCATGACGTTGGTGGTCTCTAAAGAATGGTTGGCCCAGATTCAGGAAGAAACAGTTATCAAATTTGTAGACACTCGTCGCCGGAAAAGAACTTTTCTGGTCTATCAAAAATTAGAACAAGGCGTGTTGGTGCATTTGCAAAAATCAGCGTACCTAACTTCGGGCACGGTGCTTAGCCTCATGACGGCAGATGGCCAAGAATTGAAGGAAACTATCGGGAAACTTCCTGCCTTGGTGGCGCCTTTGATTTTGAAAGCGGGTCAGGAATTGATTTTGCACAAGGAAAATATTCCGGGTGCACCCGCCCAAACCGATGCCAGCGGAAACGTGGTTAAACCTGCTCATATTTCCTGCACGCTGCCTGAAATTTTTGCGCGCGTAAAAGCAGGAGAACCAATTCTGTTTGACGATGGTGAAATTGAAGGAGTAATTGCTGAAGTTCAGCCCGATTTTATTCGTGTTTCCATTACGGGAGCCGATGAATTTGGCAGCAAACTTAAACCAGACAAAGGTATTAACCTGCCGGAAAGCGATTTACAGCTTTTTACCTTAACTGAGAAAGATCGGAAAGATTTATCTTTTGTTGTAAAGCATGCCGATGTAGTCAATTTGTCTTTTGTTTCTTACCCAGAAATGGTGGAAGAATTGCAACAAGCTTTGGTAGAATTGGGCGCAGAAAACATGGGCATTATGCTCAAGATTGAAACCAAAGCCGCTTTCGCTAATTTGCCTATTTTGTTGCTAACGTTAATGCGGAAACACCCAGCCGGTATCATGATTGCACGCGGCGATTTAGCCGTGGAATTGGGTTGGCAACGTTTAGCCGAGGTACAGGAAGAAATTCTATGGATTACGGAAGCCGCGCATTTGCCCGTGGTTTGGGCCACCCAAGTGCTAGAAAAGCTTACCAAAAAAGGCCGTCCGTCTCGCGCCGAAATTACGGATGCTGCCATGGCCCAACGCGCTGACTGCGTGATGCTCAACAAAGGCACTTATATCTTAAAATCCATCGCGCTTCTAGACGGCATTATGAAACGCATGCAAGAACATCAGTACAAAAAAACACCCTTGCTACGGATGTTAAAAGTCTCTGAAGGCCGCGTGCAAGATGTTAAGTAGAGCTTTACTATTTTTAAGTAAATAATATACCTAGCCTCTATTCCCATCTTTGGAGGGTAGGGGTAGGTTAGTTTAGCAGAAGGCACTGTTTTCTAACCTCATTAATAATTTACGTCCTGTTTTAGGCCTGTTTTTCAAAAAACAGGCCTAAAACAGGACGTCTTTTTTTACTTTAACTGCACTTTGGTAGCGCCGTAACCAAACTTTTCTTTGCGGGCGTCTTCGTAATATTTTATGTCTGCGTGCCGACTCAAAAGTTTCTGAATTTCCTTTTTCAAGACTCCGTTACCGGTGCCATGAATGAAAATAATCTCGTGCATATTGGCGGCCAAAGCTCGGTCTAAATTATCTTGAAAAGCCGTCAATTGGTGCCGCAGAATTTCTGAATTGCTCATTTGTTTGGGATCTTCATCGGGCATCAATTGCTCAATGTGCAAATCAATTTCGTGCTTGGGGATGGTGAGTTTTATGTTTTCGGCTTGGCCTGCAGATTCTATTAGCTGCTCCTGAATTTGGTCTGAATTAACTAAGTTGGGCTTGCTATCAAGTTGAAAGACATAACCATCTTTTTCCAACACGGGCGCTACTTTTTTGCTTTTATAGAAAGAAGACGCTTTGAATTTTAATTTGCGAGTAACAGGTTCTAACATGGCGTTGGTGCCTATTTTGTGTTGTAAATACTGCACCACCACGTCTGGCCATTTCTCAAAATCCTTTAAGTGCAGATGGGCTACCGGCTTGGTTTTCTTGGGCAGAAGTTTGTCATTATGCAGCGCGCGGTAGCCTTTTTCGGTTTCTTCGCCGTAGGTGAAAAGCAAATCAAACTCAGAATTATTAACCACGTGTAGGGCCAGCAATTCCTCGGTGGTATGCACCAGCGCCACATAAACACCCGCCACCGCCGCCGAATTAATCTCCGGTTTAGGAAGTGAAAAGGGTTTCCGCTCGGTAACGGGCTCCGGATGATTGCCGAAATGCTTGTCTTCTTCGGCGGCAATAACCACCACCTCGCGGCGCATTACCGGAATGGTAAAATCATCATCGATGGCAACTTCAACCAAATTATTTTCCAGAAAACGCGTTATCACGCCTTCTTCTCTGCCATACATCAAACGTACGCGGTCTCCTATATTCATCTTGTTTTTGCTTCGATTTTAAAAA
>JBBSSO010000418.1:0-2679 GCA_038241905.1 Cytophagales bacterium
CGCCAAACTGGCGATGGCCATCAATTTTTTCAGGGTCATGGACGGGAGGGTTGATGTATAACAAAAACGAAAGAAAGCCGCGCGTATTTTCCATAAAGAAGCAGCGGAAGTCAACAATCCGTCTAAGATAAGCCTTCTTCTAACAAAACTTTAGATAGACGCTGTTTTAGGCCTGTTTTTGGAAAAACAGGCCTAAAACAGCGTGAGAATGCCTAGGGCAAATGTTGTTTTATAATTTGGCTTAGTTGCGGCGCAGGTACCACCCCAGATTGCCGCCACAACGCTTTGCCCTGATGAAACAAAATTAGCGTGGGAATGCCCTGCACCCGATGCTGCTGCGCGGCCGCTTGGTTTTTGTCTACATCGACCTTAATAATTTTTACTTTCCCTTCAAATTGCTGGGCTACTTGCTGCAAAATAGGCGCCATGGTTTTACACGGACCGCACCAATCGGCGTAAAAATCTACTAACACCGGCATGCCCGGACTACTTATCAATTCTTGAAACGATTTCTTGGCCATCTTTTAAAAGTATAAATACACTTCCGTATACGCAATAAGCATAATTGGGGCGAGGTAGATTCTTTAAACTGGGCTGTGGCTGTTTTAGGCCTGTTTTTGAAAAAATAGGCCTAAAACAGCATTTTAAAAACGGAACTTTTACCCTTGGCTGAGGCTTTTAAAAAGTACCACACTTTAGCGCCCCATCCATTTGAAAACCAACTTACTGTCGTTTCTCTTTCTTGCATTATGGGGCTTTTCTGCCTGTCAACACACTGAATTACCCGAAGCTCCAAACTTGGCTGAGTCCCAGAAAGACCGGCTGGTTTCTGCCGAGAAACTAACCACCTTGTCCGCGGTTCTTTTGCAGCAGTTGGCGCTTTCTAGTGGCCAGAAGGAGTTGGCTAACGTGGTGAAATATGACGTTGACGTTTACCGCCTGGTTTACCTGACAACCTATAATAAGCAAGAAGTGCAAGCCTCCGGCCTGATGGTAATTCCGCTTAACATGCAAGCCCCGGCGCCTATATTAAGTGCGCACCACGGCACCACCTTCGACCAGAAATACGCGCCCAGTAATTTTCAGCTCACTTCTTTAACGGGTTTTGAAAGCTTTGGCGCCGCCGGATACCTAACGCTGGTGCCAGATTATTTGGGCTACGGCGTTTCACAACACATCACGCACCCGTATTATGATGTGCAGCATTCGGGCACTGTGGTGGTAGATATGATCAAGGCGGGCAAATCTTTCTTCCTTAAAAACAACATTAAATATTCTGACCAATTATTTCTGGCCGGATATTCTGAATGCGGTTACGTAACCTTGGCCGCTCAGAAAGAAATAGCAGAAAACGCAGCGTATGGTCTAAAAGTAACCGCGTCGGGCGCGGGAGCCGGTGGGTATGATTTAGAACACATGTTGGCGCGCATTATTTCCGGCGATGGATATGACCACCCCGCCAACCTGGCCTTTATTTTACAAGCCTACAACCGCACGTACCACTGGAACCGCCCGCTCACCGATTTTTTTCAGGAGCCTTACGCTACCCGCATTCAGGAATTGATTGACGGCACCCGCACCAGCAGCTCCATAAACAGCGCGCTTTCGTCTAACCCAGCAGAGCTTTTTAACCCGGTTTTTCTGGCCAGTTTAAGAGCCGATGGGGAAGTTGTCCTCAAGCAAGCGCTTAAAAAGAACAGCCTTAGAAACTACGTTCCTGCTAGCCCAACTCGTTTGTACCACGGCTCCGCCGATACCATGGTTCCGTTTGAGAATTCAGAAATTACTTTTAAAGCAATGCTAGCGGCGGGTGCAGCCAATAACGTTAGACTTATTTCCATCCCCGGAGGGACGCACCAATCAAGTTTAGAGCCCATGATTCAAGATTTAATTCCTTGGATGGAAGGTATTGTCAAAACGAAATAACTTTTAGCCTATTTGAAATTAAAAATGCCTTGGCTGCGCCATTAATCGCGCAGCCAAGGCATTTTCATTGGGGAGAATGCTATAAAGGTCAGTGCGTTAACTGACAATTTTTATATTTCGGGCTACAAAAATTGAGACGATGGTAAACGTAACCGCAATAAAGCCCACCGTCCCAAAACCGATTAATTCTGTTTGGCCCGGCTCGTTGGTAATCAGCAATCCGGCCAGAAAAGCTGCCGCGCCCGAGGCGAGTTGCTGCACCGAGGCGTTAATGCTCATAAAACTGCCGCGCATGCGGGGTTCTACGCTAGATGTAATCATGGACATGGCTGGCACAAACCTCGCCCCAAACACAATGAAGAATGACGTAGTGACAATAAACGCTTGCCAGTGCGGCACGGGCGGCAAGTTGGTAATGAGCAAAATAGGAATGACCGAGAAAACGGCGGCCACCAAATAAACCTTCAACTTTCCAAATTTATCGGCCAACCGGCCAGCCCACTGTGAAGTAACCACCGTAGCCAAACCGCCAAAAAGGTAAATGTAGCTCAGTTCCACTTCTTTAAAGCCCACGTTGGCCACCATATACGGACTCAAAAAAGGCACCACGGTAAAACCGGCCAAAGAAAGCGAAACCATTAAAGCGAAAGCCCACAGGCAGTTTTTATTCTGAAAAATAGACCAGACCATTTTGCCGGGGTGCTGGGGAATGTGGTTCATTAAATGCTCCCGCATGGGCGGAAGTAGTTTCCA
>JBBSSO010000419.1:0-2676 GCA_038241905.1 Cytophagales bacterium
CCGGCCTGTACCGCCGCGATTACGGGTTTATGCGCTGGCCAGATTATGACGCCGACCTGTACCAACGGGTTTACCAAGACGCGCTGGCCAAAGAAGTTACGGGTAAAGAAGTAAAAATATTCGGTTCCGATGTAGACCCGGAGTTTGTGATTGCCGCCCAACAAAACCTGGCGTATGCCGAGGTAGATAAACTTGTCCAGCCTATCTGGGAACAAGATTTTAGAGATGCCACCAAGCCCGCCGAAAAAGGCTTGCTGCTCATGAATCCGCCTTACGGCGAGCGCATTGGCGAAGAAAGCGACATGGACGAGCTGTACCAAATGATTGGCGATTCTCTGAAAGCTAATTTTCAGGACTGGGAAGCATTTGTGTTTACCGGAAACTTGGAGGCCGCCAAGAAGATTGGGTTGAAGCCCTCGCGCCGTATTCCGTTGTACAACGGGCCCATTGACTGCCGCCTGTTTAAATATGAACTTTACGGCGGCAGCCGAAGAGAGAAAACCTCAGCAGAAACATTAAATTCGTAACCATCGCTTGCGTAAAAAAAGATTAAACCTAAACTGAATTAATTAGTAAAACCCCCAGAAACCTGACCCAGTATGTTCCGGAAAATCCTTGCCACCGATGCAAATCCTACTACAATTTTAATACGATTGACGGTGGGCGCGGTATTTTTGTCTGAGGGCATACAAAAGTTTCTGTTTGCGGCGGAAAGAGGAGCGGGGCGGTTTGAGAAAATCGGCTTGGCGTCTCCGCAACTGCTTGGTGACTTGGTAGGCTACACCGAGATTAACTGCGGCTTTCTAATTCTGGTGGGGCTCTTTACCCGCATAGCCAGCGTGCCCCTGATTTGCATTATGTTAGTAGCCATTTTTACAACCAAAATTCCGATGCTGCAACAGCAAGGCGTCTGGGAAATGCTGCACGCCAGCCGCACCGATTGGGCCATGTTGTTGGGTTCTATTATCCTGCTAATCAGAGGCGGTGGCAAATGGTCGGCTGATAGATTGTTTAGGCAGTAGAGCAATTTTGCCTGTTTCCGTTTTCTTTTAAAATTTCCCCAGAAACGCGTTTCCAATTTTCACACACCGATAAAATGCGCTGGCGTATTTCCTGTTTTGGGCCTGTTTTTTGAGAAACAGGCCCAAAACAGGAAATCTGAACCTGGCCTTATTCTTTTTCATTGGGTTGATTCTCCGTGCAAACTGCCGTAATTTTACCAAGGTATGGAGGTAAGAATGGCGTCGCTGAATTCGGGGAGTAATGGCAATTGCTATTACGTGGGCAATGAGTGGGAAGCGGTGCTGATTGACGCCGGCCTTTCTTGCCGGGAAACTGAGCGCCGCATGAGCCGCTTGGGCCTCCCGATGGACTCCGTTAAAGCCGTTTTTATATCGCACGAGCATTCAGACCACATTCGGGGGGTGGAGGTGCTGGCCAAAAAATACCAGTTGCCGGTTTTTATTACGCCCGGTACGCTTTCAAATTCTCGGCTAAAAATTCCGTCCCATTTGGTGATGCCTTTGGCGGCAGATGAGCCCGTGCAGGTGGGCCAGCTAACGGTAACGGCTTTTTCTAAATGTCATGATGCCGCCGATCCGCAAAGCTTTATGGTCAGTTGCCAAGGTACCAACATCGGCGTGTTTACCGATTTAGGAATTTGCTGCGATAACTTGGTGCGCCACTTTAAGCAATGCCACGCTGCCTTTTTAGAAGCCAATTATGACGATGATTTGCTGGCCAACGGGCGCTACCCGCATTTCCTTAAAAACCGCATCCGGGGCGGACAGGGGCATTTGTCTAACCGGCAAGCGGTAGAACTGTTGGTGAACCATCGGCCGGAGGCCTTGACACATCTTTTTTTAGCGCATTTATCCAAAGAAAATAATTGCCCCCGCTTGGTGCAGGATCTGTTTGAGGCCCAAGCCCTTGGCACCCAAATTATTGTTGCTTCTAGGGAAGTAGAAACCGCTCTTTATCACATCAACACCCGGCAAAAGACAGCGGATTAAGTTTTAATTTTGTTGTTTTTAACGCTTGTTTTAGGCCTGATTTTAGAAAATCAGGCCTAAAACAAGCGTTTCTTTTTTGCTCTAAAAGAGAGGCAGTTCATTTTTTGATGGTATTTTCTGCGAGGTTTGCTTAGTTTTGAAACAATGCTTTGCCTCTTTTTCTTACCACAAACCATATGATTAAATTCACCCTCACCCTCACGTTGTTGCTTTCCGTTGCTTTTGCCAGCGTGGGCCAAACCTCCGCAGATACTACTTGGCGCAGAAGTTTTTCGGCGGGCGTTAACGTGAACCAGGCCGCTTTCAGCGACAATTGGAAGGCCGGGGGCGTCAGTTCCATAGCGCTGCAAACTTTTTTGAACAGCCGCGCCGATTACAAATGGGAGAAAATTTCTTGGGACAACGCGCTGGATTTGCAGTACGGACTTTTAAAAAATAAAGGCGAAGGCATGCGTAAAAGCGCGGACCGCCTGTACCTAGATTCTAAATACGGCTACAGTTTTGCTTCTCATTGGAACGCTTTTGTGTCGGCTAATTTTCTGTCGCAATTTGCGAAAGGCTATCAATATGATGTAGATGATGCGGGCACGAATCGCTTGATTTCTAACTTTTTTTCGCCGGCATTTCTCACTTTCGCGCTGGGCGCGGAGTACCGGCCAACGCC
>JBBSSO010000420.1:0-2673 GCA_038241905.1 Cytophagales bacterium
GTGCAACGGAGCAGCAACGGTCGTGACTTTACCAACATTGGTCAGGTAAAAGGAAACGGTTTTAGCACGGTAAGACTTACGTATAGCTTCTTAGATACCAACCCAATGGCTGGTACTAATTACTATCGTTTAGAGCAAGTTGATTTTGACGGAAAAACGGAGAAATCTAAAATCATTTCGATGAAGATGGCTCCAAGTGCGGCTACTCATTCTTTAGCCGTAGCGCCTAACCCGTTTAGCCAAGACATAACTTTTACCATCACTACCAGCCAAGAAAACAAGGCTCTAGTAGAAATTCGGTCAGGTTCTGGGGTTGTGGTATTGAGACAAGAAGTAACCTTAAAAGCAGGAACCAACACCATCACGCCTTCGGTCGCTAATTTGGTGAACGGCTTTTACATAGTAACCGTAAAAGCGCCCGGCCTAAACTTGGTACAGAAAATAGTGAAGGCGAACTAACCTCACTCCTCTTTTTTAAAAATCCCGGACTCCTTTATGAGAAGTCCGGGATTTTTGTTTTAGGCCTGTTTTTCTAAAAACAGGCCTAAAACAGGTTTTTTGCTACTAATTATTCTGCGTATTTTAACTGAGTTCCAGCAGTACACTTTCCCAAAAAATATTCTTTATACCGTACTGGAAAATGGCGGGTTTATTTCTGAAAGCTAGCGGTTCATTCACTAAATTTGCGGGCGTTACCTCCGGTTTATGAAAATTATGAAGTTTGGCGGCACCTCCCTTGGCTCGGCCGAGCGCATGGAGGCTGTCGCGCAGTTATTACCTACCCAAGAACCTGTCATTGTGGTACTGTCGGCTATGGCTGGCACTACCAACCGCTTGGAAGAAATTGCCCAGATGCTGGCGCAAGGCCATCTAGACCAAGCGCAGTCTCTGACAGATGCACTTGAAAGCCATTATCACCAGGTTTTAGAAGATTTATATTCAGACGATGCCTTCAAATTAAAAGGAGAAACCGTGCTGGCTACTTCTATCCATGACATCCGGTCTCAAATAAAAGCACCGTTCGAGCCCGTTTCTGAGAAGATTGTCTTGGCGCAAGGCGAATTGCTTTCTACCCAGCTTTTTCAGATTTTTCTTGAAGAAAAAGGAATGGCCTCCGTGCTGTTGCCCGCTTTGGATTTCATGCGCCTCACCCCCGAAGATGAGCCTGACCAAGCCTACATCCGGGAGAATCTTCTAAAACAATTAGCCGAACATGCGGGCGCTAATTTGTTCATCACGCAAGGCTACATTTGCCGAAACGCCCGCCACGAAATAGACAATTTGACCCGGGGAGGTAGCGATTACACGGCCTCTTTGCTGGGGGCGGCGGTGAGGGCCCAGGAAATCCAGATATGGACGGACATTGACGGCATGCACAACAATGACCCCAGGCTGGTTCAAAACACGTCCCCCATAGCGGAGCTATCTTTTAACGAAGCGGCCGAGTTAGCGTATTTTGGAGCAAAAATTCTGCATCCGTCAAGCATTCTGCCCGCGCGTCAGCAAAACATACCGGTCCGGTTACTCAATACCTTGAGACCGCAGGCGCCGGGAACTACCATTTCGGTTAAGAAAACTGGCAACAGCATTAAGGCCGTCGCCGCGAAAGATGGCTTGGTGGCCATAAACATTACCTCTAGCCGCATGCTGCAAGCGCACGGGTATATGCGGAACGTGTTTGAGGTCTTTGAGCGTTTCCGGACTTCAATTGACATGATTACTACCACGGAGGTAGCCATTTCATTAACTATTGACAACCCAAAATACCTAACCGAAATTACCGCCGCCCTACAACGCTTTGGCTTGGTAGAAATTGATACGGACCTAACCATTATCTGCGTAGTCGGTGATTTTATGGAGGACCAGCCCGGCGTAACGGCCCACGTGGTGGGTTCGCTCAAAACTATTCCGCTACGCATGATATCATACGGCGGTAGTAAAAATAACATTAGCTTTCTGATTAATTCAACTTACAAACAAAAAGCGCTGATAGCCTTGCACCAAGGCATTTTTCAGGATAAAGTAGAAAACCAAGCTTAAAGACAAAATTTCAGGTTTCAGCTCAGAATCTACTCCGTTTTACCTCTATGATTTAGACCTCCTGCGCCAGACCTTAGACCTTGCTCAAGCAGAGGCGTTTCAGTACGGTTTTCACGTGCATTATGCCTTAAAAGCCAATTTCAACGCTCCTATTTTAAAGGAAATGCTGAAGCGCAATTTTGGAGCCGATTGCGTGAGTGGCAATGAGGTAAAGCGCGCTCTGGAAACCGGCTTCGCGCCCGAGCAGATTGTATTTGCCGGGGTGGGAAAGTCTGACGAGGAAATTAATCTGGCGCTAGACGCGAACATTTTCTGCTTTAATGTAGAGTCTACCCAAGAGCTGGAGGTAATACAGGAATTGGCGGCGGCCAAAGGAAAAACAGCGCAAGTTGCCCTTCGCATTAACCCCAACGTAGACGCCTACACGCACAAATACATTACCACCGGGCTAGAAGAAAACAAATTCGGAATCAATACCTGGGAGCTGGAAGCATTGGTGCCGCGGTTCCAAGAATGGACCAACCTGACGTTAATTGGCTTGCACTTTCACATCGGATCGCAGATTACTGATTTGCGGGCCTTTGAAAACTTATGCGTCCGGGTAAATGAAATTCAGGCATGGTTTGAAGCACA
>JBBSSO010000421.1:0-2660 GCA_038241905.1 Cytophagales bacterium
AGAAAAACAGGCCTAAAACAGCTGCTACAAGGCAGCCGTGCTTTTGGTAATGTCTGCGCATACTTTCTGGATAAATTCTAGCTGCTCCCGAAGCAAATCATTTTCAGACGTGACGGAGGTGCTTTCTATCGATTCCCCTTCCGTTGCATTGGCAAATGGATTTTCTACCGGCGTGTCCGGAGCTAAATTTCGGAGGGCTTCGGCTAGCGAGTTGGCAGAGCGGCGGAGTGATTTTTGGGACGAAGCAAAGAATGAAACCGAATCTTGTTGCTCAATATCTGAAGCAATATTTGCCAAATAAGACGAAAGTAAGTGGTTTAGCACCACCAGCGCGTATACTTTTGAGCTGTTGCGTTGCTTGTGTTTTGGTTCGGCGGTCATGCGCCGGAATGCCGCCGATAAGTTGGCGGAAGCGACATACACTTCTTTGCGCGCTAATTTGTATTGCAACCTAGAAACCTCGCGGCCAGCCAATTCTTCGGTAATTACTTGTAAGTACTGCAAGTTGGCCCGCAAAACACCTTCCAGAAAACCGCCAATTTTTTTGGTTTCCCAATTCGGGAAAATGAGGTAGGTGGCTAAAAAAGCAATGGCGCAACCTGCCACCGTGTCTATGATGCGTTCTTGTACAATGCCCAAACCGCCATCGCCTAGAAAACCGAACAGCAGCAACATAAAAGGCGTCATAAAGATGACGCTAAGGGCATAATTGGTTCTTTGCACAGTGTAAAAGGCCGTCATAAAAAGCAACATGCACACAAAACGCCCGGTGTCGCCGGGCACTAAATATAAAATAAGTAAGCCGATGACGCCGCCCACCAGCGTGCCCAAAATCCGGCCGTAGTTGCGTTGCTTGGTTAGCCCAAAAGATGGTTTGAGAATGAAGACCACCGTGAGCAAGACCCAGTAATTGTGCTGCCCGTACGGAAACAGTTGGGTAATAAAAAAGGTAAACGTGGCCACCAACGCCATCCGGACAGAAAACCGAAAAATCGATGAATTCCAGCTTAAGTTGCTGACAAAAATTTTGGGGTCTAAATTCTGCCTTGACACAAACTTACCAAACTCCAGCTTCTCTCCTTTGTCCTGCAAATGCACCTCGTTCTGGTTCAGGTAAAGAGAAATATCAGTGATTCGCTGCGCGATGGACCTCAGGTTGACCAGAATTTTCTTCAGCACCAGCGTGCTGTTCTCTGGCTCTTGTGCAGTTATGAAATCTACTTCTATTTTCAGCTTTTCTAATTGCGCGGTAAAGTCAGCGCGGTTAGAGGGCCGATAATTAGCCTGAACAGCAAACCCGATGGCTTCTACCTCATTAGCTAATTGCACAATCAGCTGGGCCACCTGATCTAAAAGTCCTGTAGCCGCAAATCGGTTTCTGAGGGAGGCATAATCATAGTAAATGGTGGTTATCTGTTCATATAAATCTACCAGGTTAATAAAGGTTTTCAGGAGCGTGCGGCCCGTTTGGGTAGATTCTTTTACCACCATCCGGCTTTTAAACAGGAGCTCGCGCACGGCATCCTGCTTCTCACTCACCTGAATTTGTTGGGTTATGAGCGTGCGGTAATTATCGTCAAGGTTGGTGTGGGGGCGGTAAAAATCGGCTTTCAGCCGAAGGAATGCGGCCACTTCCCGGATGCTATCGCCGAGGGCCTGCTGCCCGGCGCGGTAAGGAAAAATACGGTTCGTAAGCAAACTCAAAACGGTGTACCAAAGTCCGCCCGCTAACACCAGCCCCGCGTACGGTAAAACTTTCTCAATCGAAATATCGCGGTCCATGGTTAGAACCAGAATGAGCAGGCCGCCCAGACCCACCACCGATGCCCGCACGCCGTACACCATCAGCATGGAAAACAGGAAACTGCAGACCAGAATCTCCAGCCCCAACGTAATTACGTGCAAGCGCGCAAAACCCGTGAGCAGTGCCGCTAGCATCGCTAAGGCAGTGGCCGCCAACATGCCGTTGCGTTTGTGGGTAACGGGCCCGGGCATATCAGAAATACTGGCGCAGACCGCACCCAGCGACATGGTTACGCCTGCCTGTAATTGCCCGGCCAAACCCATTACCAGGGCAGGCATTAAAACACCGATGGTTACGCGTATTCCGTCAGAAAAATGCTGGCTAAAAAGAAAATACCGCAGTTCTCGTACTTTTTGGTTCATGCCCTCGGTTTACGGCTTTGTGAAGGTTTGGATGGAAAGAGAAAATAAGAACCCTGTTTTAGGCCTCCTTTTGGAAAAACAAGCCTAAAACAGGAGGAAAAGCAAAAGTAATAAATAGCCGGGCTTAAAAGGCGTTTTCAACTTTTAGGTATTCCAGCTAAGTTGATTAGAGTAAGTTTTTGCCAACGTCTTTTTGCATCTCGCAACATCACTAAAATAGAAAAACCTGTTTTAGGCCTCCTTTTGGAAAAACAAGCCTAAAACAGGAATTTATTGGTGACCGAATTTTTAATAATTCAAGCTCAGACCCACGCCAAAGCCCATATCGCTGTCATAGTGGGTTCTTATTCCCATGTTTTTGTTGATTATATAGCGCAATTCTCCCATATACTCTTTGTCGGTATTGACCATAAAGCCAGCCCTTACTCTTGGGGAAATCGGAATATCTTCCCGCATAAGTGCTAAGCGGACAATGCCATCGTGGAACACTTCAG
>JBBSSO010000422.1:0-2657 GCA_038241905.1 Cytophagales bacterium
CCTATATTCTGTTTGTAAAAATGACATTTTTTTTAATGTAAATCTACCTTTTAGATAAATTTAGCATTACTCATTTGCCTCTTTCTAAAGACTTTACCAGCGCCAAAGCTTGCTCCCGCGCGCATAAACCTACACGCAGCTTCCTTATTCTTAAGTTAATTCAAAACTACTTTTCTTACTAGTGCATTTTTTTCAAAAATGCCGGCCGTATTCTAGCACCCGCAAGATAGTCTGTATTGGAAAAAACTAATCTGGACTAAAAAAACCTCACCCCCAGCCCCTCTCCCGTGGAGAGGGGAGCCCGTTTGATGCGTTTTCGGGCTGTTTTTGCAAAAGAAGGCCGAAAACAGATTAGGCCAATGTAGCGTCGTTACATCGTAACGACGTGTCTCCATGAAACAAAACCGCCTCTGCCGCAAGTTTTCAACTTGTGGCTAACATGAGGGAAGTTTATCAACTTCCGTTTCTACTTGAACCGCTTGGGGAATAGGCAAGTTGAAAACTTGCGCCATGGAAAGCTCCAAGTTGAAAAAACTTGAAGCAGGAACTTATATGGGTGGTTGAGACAGGCAGGAGTAAAATTCTGTTTTACGCCTGTTTTTTAAAAAACAGGCCTAAAACAGTAGAAAGACTGACGACTTTACTAAGCCGCCGCTACTTTCTCTACTACCTTGGGTTCAATGTCAAAGAGGAACTGGTTGAGTTTGGAGCGTAAGTCGGCGGCAGAAAGGTTGCGGTACACCTCGCCGTTGCGGACGATGGAAATCTGGCCTGTTTCCTCAGAAACTACTAATACTACGCTGTCGGTTACTTCAGACAAACCAACGGCGGCGCGGTGCCTGAGGCCCATGGAGGCGGGTAAATCGTTGCTTTCGGTTACGGGCAAAATGCACCGGGCGGCTTTAATGCGGTTTGCGTGTACAATTACGGCGCCGTCATGCAGCGGACTATTCTTGTTGAAAATAGAAATAAGCAAGCGCTTGCTCACGATGGCGTCAATAGCATCGCCGGACTCGGCGAAATAGCGCAGTTCAGAGCTTTTGGCAAACACAATCAGCGCGCCGGTATTTTTGCCAGCCAAAGATTTAGCGGCTTCTATAAAAGGGGTGATGGCTAATTTGTCTTGCTGTTGGGTACGCCGCCACGGAAAGCCTTTAAAGAGGCGGTCGTTGTTGAAGGCGGTGGTTTTACCAATCATGAGGAGGAAGCGCCGGATTTCGGGCTGAAACACAATAATGGCCGCCAGTACGCCCACGCCCATAAACTGACCCAGAATAATGGTAAGCAATTCCATGCCGGCTGCCCGCACAATCAGGTACAGCAAGTAAATGGACAACAGCCCCAAGAAAATCTTTAGGGCGACACTGCCCGTCAAGAGTTTGTAGAGTTGGTACAACAGCACCGTCACCAGCAAAACATCTACAATGTCTAGCCAGGAAATCTCTAAAAACCCTATCGAAAAAAGTGCTATCACGCGGTAATGGTCAGTTTTACAATTTCAATGGTTTGCATGGCTTCCTTTACGTCATGCACGCGTAAAATGTCGGCTCCATGCCATAACGCCAAGGTGTTGGCCGCAATTGTGCCGGTTAAAGCATCTTCGGGCGCAGTTTGCAGCGGTTGGTACGTCATAGATTTACGGGACAGCCCCACCAGCAGGGGCAACTCCATAACTTCTAGTTGGTTAAGTTGTTTCAGCAACTCAAAATTTTGGGGCACCTTCTTCGCGAAGCCAAACCCAGGGTCTAAAATAATATCTTTTACGCCGGCTTGTCGCAGCAGAGCAATCCGCTCAGCAAAGTAAGAAAGCAGCGCATCTATTACGCCATTTGGGTAATCAGTTCGGGTGGCCATGTCTTGCGGCGTGCCTCGCATGTGCATCAACACGTACGGTACTTGCAGTTGACCCACGGTGGCAAACATGGCTTCGTCTAAGGTGCCACCAGAAACATCATTTACTAAATGAGCGCCTTTTGCCACGGCTGCATGCGCCACACGGGCCCGGAACGTATCAATAGAAAGCAGCGCCTGCGGGTACGCTTGCGCGATGGCCTCTATAACCGGCAGCACCCGGTCCATTTCTTCTTGCTCAGAAACCTGGGCCGCGCCGGGCCGGGTAGAATGACCGCCCACATCCAGAAAAGTGGCGCCTTGGCTCAGCATGTGGCCGGCTTGCTGCACAGCTTGCTGCAAACTCTGCAGGCGGCTACCCGCGTAGAAAGAGTCTGGCGTGGCGTTTAGAATGCCCATGACCACGGGCTGGCGCAAAGAGACCAATCTGCCGCCGCAGTTTAACGTGGTTTTTTTGCAAAAAGGCGTATCTTTCGCGTTCAATTGGCCTATTTTCTCATTTCCTATAAAAGTAAAACGAAAAACTTGATTCACCAAACGGCACAGGAATACACCCGGGTAATAGAAGCATGTCAGCTACTTTTTCTGCAAAAAACCCAGGATTACGGCACCGCGTGGCGCATTTTACGCTTGCCTTCCATCACAGATCAACTATTTATAAAAGCCCAGCGCATTAGGTCTATCCAAGAAAAAGGCACGCAGAAAATTGAGGATAGCATTGTCACCGAGTTTGTGGCCATTGTTAACTACTGCGTTATTGCCTTAATGCAGGAGCAACTATTGGCCCACGGCGAGGAAGAACAAGC
>JBBSSO010000423.1:0-2623 GCA_038241905.1 Cytophagales bacterium
CGGTGTAGCCGTCCCCGATCACGTAAATCTCGCCGGGTAGGTTAAGGGATTTTATTTGCTTGGCTTTGCCTTGGTTTTGGGTAAGCACGTTTTGGCGGTCAAACCCGGTAATGTTGCCGGCATCATCAAACTCAAAGCTGTTGGCAAATACGTGGTCGGGCTTTACGCCTAGTTCCGTTACAATGGGCACAATAAACTCTTTGAATCCGTTAGAGATAATATATACATCGTCTCTAAATGTTTCAAAAAAAGCCTTGTTCAGTTTAAACGATTCAGAAATCTGCCCTTTGAGATATTCAATTAATTGAGCGATGTCTGCTTTGTTGGCTTTGAGCAAGGCCAGCCGTTTTTCTAGAGACTCGGTAAGCGGAATTTCGCCTTCCATGCCCAAATCAGTGAGGCGCTGGATTTCCGTTAAGACTTGCTGGCGTTCCTGCGGGTCTGGATAGCAGATAATGCAAAGGGCGTCTAGGGCCTCTACTTTGGTAAACGTGCTGTCAAAATCAATGATAAAATGCTTGTGCGTGCTCATGGGAGACGGAATGGTTAACAGACAAAGGCAAAACGCAGCGCTACCACCATCTAAATTACGATGGGTAACCAGCTTTGCGGCCCCAATATTGGGCAGGCCTTTGATAAATAAAAAGTGTTTTAGGCCTATTTTTGCTAAAATAGGCCTAAAACGTTAAAAACACGATAGCGCTTGGTTTAAAACAACGACAATTGGCCCGGCCGCCGCAAGAAGGGCGTTACGTCATTAATATCTTTGATGCGGCAAATGTAGCGGGCCATGCGTTCTACCCCAAAACCGGCGCCCGCGGTCAGCGGCAAGCCTTGGGTTTGGGCAATTTCTAAGTAGTTTTTAAATACGTTTTGGTCGGCGCCGGTATCGCCCATGCGCTTTAAAATCTGGTGGTATTCATTTTCGCGCGCTCCCCCAGAAAGGCCTTCGCCGAAACCCTCGGGCCAGATAAGGTCATAGTTGAGGTAGGTGCCGGGGCAGTCTTGGTCTTCTTTGTCGTAAAACTCGCGCTGGTGGTTTAAGAGCCAGAACGGCTTTTCAGCCGCGTCAGATTGCAACTGCTCATACTCGGGCCCAAGTTCTGCTTCCAGATCTTCGGTTCTATAAACGGCCAATTCACCTATTTCGGGCAGCAAATCTGGGCGGTATTTAGAGACAATTTCGGGCAGTTCTTCTTCCACCTTAGAAAAAACAAATTGAACAAGTTCTTCCATAAAGCTCCGCACAAAAGCCCCATCTTTGTTTTTGAACTCAAAATCAATCTGCGTAAACTCAAACATGTGGCGGCCAGTATACGCCCGGTCAGAAAACTCTAGGCGCACGTTAGGCGATATAATGTACAAGGCCTCTAGCTCAGGGTTTAACAAAGCCAGTTGCTTGTGGAAAATCATGGACTTGGTAAGGCTCCAGCGCTGGCCCGCGTACGGAATAGACGCGTCTACCACGCCGTGGTTAAGTGGATCTGTGATTGGCGAGAGCATGAGCGGCATTAGCTGCACCAGGCCCTTTTTAAACATAAAATCATGCACCGACCGCACAATGGCCTGCTGCACTTTTAATACATCTACCATAGCTGGGCCTTGTAGTTGGGCTAGCGTAGCTTCTATACTTATCTTTGCCTCTGCGATTGTATCAGATTGCATAATATGATTATTGTTAATGTGTTAATTTTTAGCAACTATAGTTGACACAAACATAAGTTTAAAGTTAATTAATTGCTAATTTTACAAATTAAATTCCCTGCTTGAAATTTTACTAAGCACATATGGAGTTTATTGTTAAATTTGTAAAAAAATATCTCTAGGATGGCCACCATTTCTGAAATTGATACCCTCGACCGCAAAATTCTTACCATGCTCATGCAAGACGCTACCAGAGCATACACAGATATAGCCAAAGAATTGCAAGTATCTGGCGGTACCGTGCACGTGCGCATGAAAAAGTTAGAAGACCTGGGCGTTATTAAAGGCTCTCATTTATTCATTAGCCCCAACGCTGTGGGCTATGACATTTGCGCTTTTATTGGCATTTACCTAGAAAAAGGCTCTACCTACCAAAAGGCCGTAACCAACATGCGCCAAGTGCCCGAGATTGTAGAAATGCACTACACCACCGGCCAATGGAGCATGTTTGCCAAAATTATTTGCCGCGATACCTTGCACCTGCGCGAGGTTTTGAACGAGAAAATACAGGCCATAGACGGCGTAGAGCGCACTGAAACCTTTATCTCTTTAGAAGAAAGCATTTCTCGGCAAGTTGAAATTCTGTAAGCGCAGAAAGTCGGGTTGCTCCGTTGGACCTTTCGCAACTCTTTCTTACTTATCCATCCGGAGGCTTTTTTACAGGCTGGCGCGCACATGAGCAAAAGACTTTTTTGGGCTTCCGGCCGGGTTTCTTGGGTGCTATTGCCAATAACTTTTCTAGTAATGGGCGCTTGCAGTTCTGATGAAACCCCGGCCCCGCCGCTGCTCTTGAAAACGCAAGACCGCAACGTGGCTATCATCGCGCACCGAGGCGCTTCTGGCCTGGCCCCGGAGAACACGTTGGCCGCCGTAAAGCTAGCCCTCACCACCGATGCCCACTTTATTGAGGTAGACGTGC
>JBBSSO010000424.1:0-2610 GCA_038241905.1 Cytophagales bacterium
AGCAAATTTATTTCTCTGTGTTTTTTTATTGTCAGCGTGAAAGGACCTTGAGAGCGAACTATAAAAGCAGTGTTTAAAGAATACTGCAAATGCTCACTAAGAATGTCAAGATGACAGAATAGGTAAAGGTATTTGTGCCCTGATAGTTATGAATAATTAACCCTTTAGAACATCCAATCCGTAACAGCCGGCCTATCTCCTAGAGTCAACGTATTTGCTATACGACTATTAATCCTTTGCTGTTATCTCCGCCATCCCCCTTAAAAGATTAAAATATCACTTATAAATAAGACGATAGATAAGAAACCGTTCATGTCTTGCTTTCCATCAGCCTAACAACTGTTTTTTGCTTATTTTTAGCAGAACAAATTTCAAAAGCATTTTTCTATTATGGACTATATTCTAGTAACTAAACAAGCCCGGCCGCACGTTGCGCTGGTGCAACTAAACCGACCCAAGGAACTGAACGCCCTAAACCTGCAACTGATGGGAGAACTGCGCGATGCTTTGCAGCACCTAGACGCGCTGGAAGAAGTTCGCGCTATCGTGATTACCGGCAATGACCGGGCGTTTGCGGCTGGCGCCGATATTAAACAAATGGCCGGCAAAACCGCCATTGACATGCTCAACATTGATCAGTTCTCAACCTGGGACCAGATAAGAAAAACCAAAAAACCGCTTATTGCTGCCGTCAGCGGGTTTGCGCTGGGTGGCGGCTGTGAATTGGCCATGACCTGCGACATGATTGTTGCTTCAGAAACGGCCCAGTTTGGGCAACCTGAAATTAAGCTCGGCATACTGCCCGGAGCCGGTGGCACGCAACGCCTCACCAAAGCCATCGGCAAAGCCAAAGCCATGGAAATGGTGCTGACAGGCAAATCTATCTCGGCCCATGAAGCCGAAAGATGCGGCCTCATCAAC
This sequence comes from Cytophagales bacterium, assembly GCA_038241905.1. Classification (GTDB taxonomy): domain Bacteria; phylum Bacteroidota; class Bacteroidia; order Cytophagales; family Hymenobacteraceae; genus Nibribacter. The sequence goes on from JBBSSO010000424.1 coordinate 922, forward strand.
CGCGTAGTGCCCGTAGAATTGTACCTGAGCCAAGCGTTGCAGTTGGCTTCTGAAGTTGCGCGGCAATCGCCGGTAGGCGTAAAACTGGCGAAGGAAGCCGTAAATCAAGCTTTTGAAACTCACCTAGGCGAAGGACTGCTTTTAGAACGCAAGAACTTTTACCTCACGTTTGCTTCAGAAGACCAAACCGAAGGCATGAACGCCTTCGTGGAGAAACGCCCGCCTGTATTTAAAGGACGCTAACGTAACCAGTTTTAAATTGCCATTCCGTTGCCAGTTCCTTTTCCTGTTTTAGGCCTGTTTTTCGAAAAACAGGCCTAAAACAGCATGCGGTTTGTAAATGTTATGCAAACATGAAGCCGCTGTCGTCAAATTATAAATCTGCTTTTTCAAAACAAAAACTGCTCTAACCTGCTTCCTTAAGTATATCATCGCCCTTTATTGCAGTATACTTTTAAGGGTCTTATCTTTGCATTTGCTCGCAAAACCGTTGGTTTATTAGCCGATGGCAGGGCCGCAACTTTTATTTTTCACTTAAGACAACTTGAACCATGGCAGTATTAGTAGGTAAAAATGCTCCTTTATTTTCTGCTACCGCAGTAGTAGATGGAGAATTTGTAGAAGACTTTTCTCTGGGACAATACATTGGCAAACAGCACGTTGTGTTCTTTTTTTACCCAATGGACTTTACTTTTGTTTGTCCCACAGAAATCATTGCTTTTGAAGACCGTCTAGAGGATTTCAAGCGCAAGAACGTGGCCGTAGTCGGTTGCTCCGTTGACTCGCATTTTTCGCATTGGGCTTGGCTTAACACGCCCCGCGACAAAGGAGGCATTGCCGGCGTAACGTACCCTTTGGTAGCCGATGCCACCAAAACCATAGCCACTAATTTTGACGTATTAGCTGGCGAATATGGCTACAACGAGCACGACGAAATGGTGTTTACCGGCGATCCGGTTTCTTACCGTGGTCTGTTTTTGATTGACAAACAAGGAGTAGTTCGCCACCAAGTGGTGAATGACATGCCGCTAGGCCGTAGCATTGATGAGGCGCTTCGGATTGTAGATGCTTTGCAGTACTTTGAGGTAAAAGGCGAAGTTTGCCCAGCTAACTGGGAAGAAGGAAAAGAAGGCATGGAAGCCACGCACCAAGGTGTATCTAACTACTTAGCCAAACACTAAGCACTTATTTCGCTTTTGAGTTTTTTAACTCGATGGTTGAAAAAAGCACTTTTGGAAAAACCATAAAAAAAGGAGCTGCTCACTTAGGCGGCTCCTTTTTTTGCTAACCACGCAAGAATTACTTTCGCTCTTTTCTAATAAATTTACATAGTCTTCTGGCTCGGCAAAAAGCAAAGGCACTTCTGTTTTAGGCCTGTTTTTTGAAAAACAGGCCTAAAACAGAAACATCAAGATTAATCAAACTGCTTACGTTTTGGGCTTTGGTAAAAGACAGAAACAAACCTTGGCTATCAAACTAACCATAGGTAATTGTAATAACTCAGTATATTTGTAAGTGTTGGGCCGTGCAAAAGCTAAATTATTTCATTTGTATTGTCTCCTAAAGTAGTTAAATGTTCTTATCCAAATTAATATACGCGGCTGGCATTCAGGCGATGGGGTTGGGTGTCCGGTTGGCCGCGCCTTTCCATGCCAAAGCTGCGATGTGGGTAGCGGGCAGAGAAAACCT
>JBBSSO010000425.1:0-2603 GCA_038241905.1 Cytophagales bacterium
CATTACCTCCATGTTGAGGGAAGGCTGGCGGTACATGCGGACTTTTTCGGCGTTGACCCGGGTGGTAGGAATTTGCGCAAAAGTGGTTGCTACTTGAAACAAAATGATACCTGAAAGAAGAAGAATACGTTTCATAAAAAATAGTTAAAAGTTTAAAAAAAAGAAAAGTTTTATATTTAAAAATACTGTTTACACATCCAAAAGAAGCCTACATAGAAGCATTATAAAAGGCCAATTTATTTGACGTTTTAAAAGACATATTAAAAGGGATTCTATTGTAATAGATGCCGGTTTTTAAAAATGGTTGCTTGGGTATTAAAATAAATTAATGATTAGTCAAATAATGCGCTATAACAATCAAGAAACCAAGTTCTTGACTCTCTAAAAATTATCTTTTAACTTCAAAGTGTTTATAAATGAAGTCGATGCAGTACTTTTGGATGAAGAATGCAAACAGAAATAAAACCCGACAGGAAAGTTGTTGAATGGAATAAGATAGATTGTCTCAGTGATGATATTTTACCAAAATTTCCATCGTATTACCTGCCAAATTGTTAGGCCAAAACGCGCCTACTATTGCGCCATAGATTAGACCAAATAGTGGAATAATAATTTCAAATGGGATGAGTGATATAGACAGGTAAATGCGTAAAAATGCCTGGTTGTTAAAGCAACACTTAAATCTACTGCAGCAAATTTCTAGAGGTTGATATTTTTGCAATTCTTAACTGGCTTACCATCGACTTTAAATTGATTTAATAACAAACCAAACGGCGCATACCTATTAACTATTCTTGATGGATTTACCATAAAAGAAATTACTTTCTAATGTCTCTTTACAAGAAACAGAACCTGTTTTAGGCCTTATTTTCAGAAAACAGGCCGAAAACAGCTCCGAGAAAGCATTACATTACCACAGAAAATATGGAACCACTCTTATTGTTGCACGGAGCGCTGGGTGCGGAAAGCCAGTTTAAGCCTTTACTTCCGCTTCTGCCCGCCAATTTGCCAGTGTATTCTTTTAATTTATCGGGCCATGGCGGCCTACCTTTGCCCGAAGGGCCTTTCCGGATAGCGCATTTTGTAGAGCAACTGCTAACTTGGCTTGACGAGCAACCGTTCAAAAAAGTGCGGGTATTTGGCTACAGCATGGGCGGTTACGTGGCGTTGGAGGCGGCCCGGCAAAAGCCTGAGCGTTTTTCTGGCATTTTTACGTTGGCTACTAAATTTTCTTGGTCTCCCGAGATTGCGGCCCATGAAGTAAGCCGATTAAATCCGGAAATTATCTCACTGAAAGTCCCCGTTTTTGCGCAAGCGTTACAGCAGCGGCACGCCCCGCAAGATTGGCAAGAAGTAATGCGGCGCACGGCCCAAATGATGCTTGAATTAGGAGAAAACCCGATATTAACGCCCGAAAAGCTTGCGGAAATAGCCGTGCCGGTTACCGTAGCAGTAGGAGATCAAGACCAGATGGTAACGGTGGCGGAATGTAGAAATGCGGCAAAAACTATTCCGAAGGCTTGTTTTGAGATACTGCCTAACACCCGGCATCCGTTAGAACAACTAGACTGGCCACGGTTGGTCACCAGTTTACAAGATTTTTTTAAATATGCGTAATTTCTCCTTTCTCCAGAATGCCTGTTTGGTTTTGCTGCTGTTGTTTTTGGCTTCGGGCTGCGCTGCCAAAGCGCCGTTGTTTGGCCAGAAAGGATACACCGAGAACGGGAAAGCCTCTTATTACGCCAACTCCTTGCGCGGCAACAAAATGGCCAACGGGCAACGGTACCGGCCGGGCAAAAGAACCGCCGCCCACAAGAAATTGCCCTTCGGGACGAAGGTAAAAGTGACCAACCCCAGCAACGGGAAATCAGTGAAAGTGCGCATCACAGACAGGGGACCGTTTGTGGCTGGTCGCATCATTGATTTGTCCATGTCCGCGGCCCGTAAGTTGGATATGGAAAAAGCCGGCGTGGTGCCTGTGCAAATGAAAGTACTTAAACCCGCCAAGAAAAAATAGTTCGCCATACGTTAACCTACAACCGCTTAACTTTCCCCATGCCCGAGTGGCGCAGGGTGGCCGAGCCGGTGTAGGCAACCTTAAAAATACCGGCCGTTTCTACGGTTAATTCTTTGGCTACGGTCAGTTTAGCGTTGCCCACACCGGCCGCCTCTAGGGTAAAGTAATTGGTAGTAGGACCCAGTGCGGTTACATTATTGGCGCCCGCCATCTGCAAATTAACTTTATCGGCGGAGCCTGTTAACTCTGTGTTGGTGCCGCCAGCCATTTCGCCGTTTAATTCCTTTACTATTAAAGCCAGTGCCGCTTTTATGCCGCCCGCAAATTCTAAATTTAAGGTATCGGTTTTAAGCGTGTTAGTGCAGCTAAGTTTAATACCGCCGCTCAGGTGCAAGTGGTTTAGTTGGCGCACTGTTACGTAAGCCTTCAGGTTGCTGGCGTTCTGAATGCCCTTGCTTTGGATGTGCAAAACGCCGTTTTCAACCTTGGTATCAATAAAGTCTACCACTTTTTCATCAGCTTCTAATCTCAGGCTTTCCGTGGTTCCTTGGGTTAAAATAATCTCAAAACTGCCCGTAACTTTTAA
>JBBSSO010000426.1:0-2602 GCA_038241905.1 Cytophagales bacterium
ACTACCCCAGCTGTGTGCGAGCTGGAAGGACCAATCATAATGGGCCCAATCATATCAAAAATGCTGCTTTTTTCTGTCATTGGCAATCTTGCCTGTCCGTTCTGGAAGCCAAAGTTAGAGATATTGTTGGGTTGTGAACCGATACCATCGTAAAATCAAAAAGAAAGTCAGGCCACTGCGGCTTTCATCCGGAAAAGCCTTCAAACTAGAAACCAGCAAGACTTTTGCCGGGTCTTTTCCAAATACTTTTACTTTCTTTGTCGAGGGTTAGTGCGCATTATTACAAAATATTAAAGAAATAGTATATGCCAGAGCAAAACTTCTCTCCAGAAGTGCTCCAACTTTTGGAGCGGTTGCAAGAAAAATATCGGCCTCTGGGCCAAGACTTAGCTTCTTATCTGGAGGGGTTGCTGTACTCAGATTTTCTAAATTATTGGGATTACATTCACCTAGACACGCTGTTGAGTTTGCAGACGCCTCGCACCAAAATTCCGGATGAGGAAATTTTCATCATGTACCACCAGATTACAGAGCTGTATTTCAAGCTTTGTTTGCACGAATACCAGCAAATAGCTGATAATGAATCTCCCAGCGTCGCTTTTTTGACCGCGAGAGTAGGCCGCATTAATCGCTACTTTGAGAATCTGATTGATTCTTTTGATGTGATGGTTGACGGCATGGACCCCAAAGAATTCTTAAAATTCCGGATGGCTTTAATGCCCGCCAGCGGTTTCCAGAGCGTGCAGTACCGCATGATTGAGATTAGCTCCACTGATTTGCGCAATCTAACCGACAAAGCAAGACGCGAAGCCCTTGGCCTACAAAGCACCCACGAAGAAATGTATGGTTGTATTTACTGGAAAGAAGGCGCCACCGAGGCCGCAACTGGTGCCAAAACGCTGACTTTGCTTCAGTTTGAGGAAAAATATTCTGATAAATTATTGGCGCATGCCCGCGCAAACGAGACAAATAACGTATGGGCCAAATACCTGCAACTATCTGCGCAGGACCAGCAAGACGAAAAACTGATACAGCACCTAAAAGAATTAGACAGCAACGTAAACGTAAACTGGCCGCTGATGCATTACAAATCGGCGGTGCGGTATTTGCAACGCGACCCAGTTATTATTGCAGCCACGGGCGGGACCAATTGGCAAAAATACCTTCCTCCCAAATTTCAAAAACGCATTTTTTATCCTTCGCTTTGGTCTGAAGAAGAACTTGCAAATTGGGGCAAAGGCTGGGTGAACGACATTATTGGCGAGGTAGATTAATACGCTTAAAAACGTAGGACATAAACTGCGTTACTGAGTTAGATGGCACAAAACCCACCCCTACCCCTCTGAGGTGGAGAATTGTACGCCACATTGCTTTCCAATCGGTTTAAATTCAGTCTGCTCTTCAACTTTAAGAAGATATTACTAAACTGATTTACGTTTTCGGCCTGTTTTTCTAAAAACAGGCCGAAAACGAATTTTCTTTTGCGCTCCGTCGTTGCCGGTAAGAACGTACCTTTGCGGTGCAGTAGCCGGGTTTTTATTGCTCCCAGGCTTTCGCCGATATTCTCATTCATGAAAAAAGAACTTGACCTGGTTTTAGCGCCTCAGGTGGCTTATGACCCTGCTTTGCTGGAGCGCGAACTCTTGACGCAAGCAGGCCTAGCCCATCCCGAAGACGCTGCGTTTATCCACAAGATTAAGCGCTCCATAGACGCCCGCGGGCGGACCGTGCACGTGAAAGTTCGGGCCGATGTGTACACCCAGACTCCTGATCTTTCCGCTATTCTGCCCACGTTTCATTATCCTGACGTGAAACCTTTTGCTAAGCGAGTTTTGATTGTAGGCGCCGGTTCAGCGGGACTTTTTGCGGCACTGCGTTGTTTGGAACTGGGCCTTATGCCAGTGGTTTTAGAGCGTGGGAAAGACGTGCGGAGTCGCCGGAGAGATTTGGCGGCCATTAACAAAGAGCATGTAGTGAACCCAGACTCTAATTATTGTTTTGGAGAGGGCGGCGCGGGCACCTATTCTGATGGTAAATTATATACCCGTTCCAAGAAACGCGGCGATGTACAGCGCATTCTCCAGATTCTAGTGCAACATGGCGCCACTACTGATATTTTATTTGATGCTCACCCCCACATCGGCACCAATAAATTGCCTCTTTTAATCGCGCAAATGCGCGAAACTATTTTAGCTGCCGGAGGTGAAATTCATTTCAATACCCGCGTCACGGATTTTATTTTGGAAAAGGACCAAATGAAAGGCGTGGAAACGGCCAACGGACAAGCTTTTGTGGGCGAGGCCGTTATTCTAGCCACCGGCCACTCGGCCCGCGATATTTACGAACTTTTACAGGCTCGCAACATTCTGATTGAAGCTAAACCGTTTGCCATGGGCGTACGCGTAGAGCATCAGCAGAGCCTGATTGATGGGATTCAATACCGCTGTGACGGCAACCGGGGCGACTATTTGCCAGCAGCCTCTTATGCTTTGGTGCAACAGGTGAAGTACAAAGGCCAAGACCGCGGCGTATTTTCATTTTGCATGTGCCCGGGTGGTTTTATTGTGCCGTCGGCTACTGCCGGTGGCGAAGTGGTGGTGAA